>NZ_JBFAPH010000122.1:0-17400 GCF_040675635.1 Streptomyces sp. NPDC049577 | reverse complement strand
CGTCGATGTCGAGGTAGCAGAGGCCGAACCGGGCGTCGCCGGCGCCATCGAGGGCGTCGTCGAGGCGCTCGAAGAACCGGGTGCGGTTGGGCAGACCGGTGAGGGCGTCGTGGGTGGTCTCGTAGCGCAGCCGCTCGCGCAGCAGCCGTCGTTCGGTGATGTCCTCCAGGAGGGCGATCTGCTGCCGGGGGCGGCCGGTGGCGTCGCGCAGCAGGGACACCGACAGGTCGGTCCACAGCACGCTGCCGTCGGCCCGGTAGTACGGCTTCTCCACCTGGTAGGAGTCGCGGTCGCCGCGGACGAGTTCGCGGTAGAGGCCCCAGACCTCGGGGGTGTCCTCGGGATGGACGAACTCGCCGACGTTGCGGCCGGTGATGCCGTGCTCGGGGGTGCCGAACATGCGCAGGAGGGCGTCGTTGACGTCCGTGATGCGGCCGTCGACGTCCGCGATGCCGACGCCGAGGGCGGCCGCCCGGTAGACGGCGCGGAACCGGGCCTCGCTGGTGTGCAGGGCCTGCTCGGTACGGGCGCGCTCGGCGAGGGCGGCCCGGGAGGCGGCCCGCTGTTCGGCGGCGGCGCGTTCGAGCAGGGCGCGGGTGAAACCGGCGGCGAGGGCGTGCTGGAGCCGCGCGCAGCGGGCCCGGCTCTCCTCGACGGGGACCGTGCGGTCCGGGGGGCAGTACAGCACGAGGTAGGCGTCGACGACGCCGAGGACGAGCGGCAGGGCGTCGGGGTCGGTGCAGTGGGCCCGGACGAGGGCGGCGCCGACCTCGGCGCCGGGCCGGGGGTCGAACGGCCGGGCGTGCAGGGCGTCACGGAGGACGGCGGCGAGCGGCAGCAGGCGCTGCTCGAACTCGGCGCGGGTCACGGAGGGCGGCAGGGCCGGGTGGACGGCCCGGCTCCAGATCGCGGCGAAGCGCCGCAGACGGTCGTCGAACCGGGGCCGCTGCTCGGGATCGCCGGAAACGGCCGCCCCGGCCTCGTTCGTGTGCGGGGTTCTGCAACGGGACTGAAGATTCACCGCTTCTGCCCCGTACCCGCGTGCCCGGTGACGCCGTCCCGCGCCGTCGCGGCCGCGCCGGACGCGGACAGCAGCGCGACCGGTCGGTTCAGATCGGGGCGACGGCGAATGAGGCCCGGTACGGACAGGAGACGCTCCATCAGACTGTCTCTCCAGCTCGTCTCAGAGGTGTTGAGCAGAGGCTACTGATCGTTCGTTCGAAATGAAGTGGCAAACGGAAATGAGTCGTCCACATTTGACCACTGTTCATCTTCGCCTCCTGCCGCGATCCCCTCCGATGCGCTCCGAAACCGGCTTTGCACGTGAGATGCGTCTCTTTCCGGGGCCGGGGGTGGGTGTGCCCCCTTTATACGGCCCATTCCGGGAAATGATCACATGACGGAGAAACCCGCGGCCCGCTGGGGTCACCCCCGGTGCGCGGGCCGCGGGACGACGTTCCTCAGCGCACGCCCACGGAGGCCAGCGCCCGGGTCTGACGGGCCGTCGGGCGCAGGGGGAAGTACAGGTAGCAGACGCCGCCGGAGCCGCCGCGGAGCTGGCCCTGGGCGTTGTACCGCTTGGTCCTGAGCCAGATGTTCTCGAACTGGCGCCGCTTGTAGACCCGCTCGACGGCCGCGTCCGAGGGGCTGGCCGGATCGTTGGCGATCACGTCGCCGCTCTTGGTGAAGCCGACGACGCACATCAGGTGGCCCGCCGTGCCGTAGCCGGCGCCGTCGAGCTCGGAGGCCAGGAAGGACTGGGAGGTGATGACGGGGATCCCGGCCCGGATCAGCCGCTCGGCGTCGCCCAGCGAGCGCAGGCGGGTGACCACGCCCTGCAGGTCGGGGTAGCTCGCGGCGTACGCGGCGTTGAACGGCCAGTTGCCGCAGCCCTGGTAGGCGTAGTCGTAGGTGCGGCGGGCGGCGTGGCAGACCTGGGGGTCGGCGTAGGAGGGATCGACCCAGGCGAGGTCCTCCCGGGAGGGCCGGCGGCCCCAGTACTCGATGACCATCTCCGAGGAGGTGGGGCTGCACCAGGCCTCGCCGCCGTTGTCGTACTCGGGGTACTGGCCCTTGTGGATCTCCTGGGAGTAGCGCGGGACGGACAGCTTGTGGCCCGCGCCCTCCCCCGGCCGCGAGGCGGGCACGGTGAAGCGGTCGGGGATGTCCGAGCCCATCGCCCCCAGCCGCCACACGGTGGGCGTGCGCCGGGTGCCGGGCGCCCGGTAGAGGGTGAGCCGGAGCTCGTACGAGGCCAGGCGCAGCCCGCCTGCCGGGGTGTCGACGGCGAGGGTGTCGGTCGAGACGCTGCTCCTGCCGTCGCCCTGCCCGTCGACGGAGGTGCGCCGGATGTCCTCGTCGGAGTCGCCGGAGGTCCAGCGGCCCATCACGTACCAGGGGCTGCGCGTGCGGTCGGTGTACGTGGCGCGCAGTTCGGCCTGGATCCAGGTGCGGGCGGGGGTGTGGGCGTTCCAGGAGACGACGATCTCGGTGGCGGGCGCGGGGAGCGTGTGGACCGGGGAGGTCCAGGTGGCGTACTCCCAGTCGGCCGTGATGCCGGTGTGCGGGTCGGTGTACCGCTCGGTGCCGGCGGGGCGGGCGATGACGAGGCCGGGGCGGCCGTCGGAGCGCACCCGGGTGCCGGCGGCGGTGCCGCTCGACCACTGGGGAAAGGTGGCCCAGGCGCGGTAGTCGACGGCGCCCTCCGGGCCGGCGGGCCCGTCGTGCGGCACGGCCGCGGACGGGGCGGCCGAGGTCAGGGGCCAGGCCGCCGCGGCGACGGCGAGGGCGGCGGCGAGCACGGTGCGGCGGGGCGCGGGTCTGCTGGACATGGTCGTGTGTGTCCCCCAGTCGGGTACGGAGGGTGCGGCGGGGCGCGGGCGGTGCGGAGCGGCACGGTGCGGCCGTACCACTGTGCGCCGCCCGCGGGTCCCCGGCCAGTGATTCCCCGCCCGGCGCGTCCCCATACCGGGGCCGGGCCGGGGCCGGGCCGGGCCCGGTGCGGGCCCGGTGCGGGCCCGGTGCAAGGCCCCCTAGGGTGGCCAGGTGAACGATCACCTCCGCTCCGGCCCGCTCCCCTCGCTCGCCCGCCGGCTGCGCGCCCTGCCGCCGTCCGTCGGGCCGGTGCGGCTCGTCGCCGTCGACGGGCACGCCGGGTCCGGGAAGACCACCTTCGCCGCCCACCTGGCGGAGGCGCTCGGCGGGGCGCCGGTGCTCCATCTCGACGACCTCGCGACGCACGAGGAGCTGTTCGAGTGGACCGGCCGGCTGTCCGAGTGGGTGCTCGCCCCCTTCGCGCGCGGGGAGTCCGGCCGGTACCGGGCCTACGACTGGGTGGACCGGCGGTTCGCGGACGAGGAGCGGGAGCTGCCGGCGGCGCCGGTCGTCCTGCTGGAGGGCGTGGGCGCGGGCCGGCGGGCCGTACGCCCGTATCTGGCGTGCCTGCTGTGGATGGAGTTGACGCATGAGAGCTCCTGGGAAAGGGGTCAACTCCGTGATGGTCCAGGGCTTACCGAATTCTGGGACGGCTGGAAGCGCGCGGAGCGCGGGCACTTCGCCACGGACCCCAGCCGCCCGTACGCCCAACTCCTGGTTCACCAGGGGCAGAAGGGATATGCGGTACTTGAGGGGCCCGGTAAAACCGACTGAACCTCCCCGGCCGTCACGCTCGGTGAACGACTCCCGGCGACCGGCCGCCCGGCTCCGGACGACCTCCGCAGAGTGCTTCAACTCGGCTTGACCCGGCGCCCGTACAGGACTTACGTTCTCAATGTGCGGTCCGAGACGGCCGCTTGTGAACGCGAGGCCCCCGGTTGTTCCCCCGTGATCGGGGGCTTCGTTCTGCCCCGCGCCCATGGGTTCGCGCGCTTTGTCCCTTCAGCGCGCCCCTTGGCATCACCCTGGGTAATCACCCCCCGGAACGCCCTCGCGCCCGCCCCCGGAGCGCGTGCGCTCCCCCAAGGCCCCCGCCGCACCCTTCGGCCGACCCCGATGGCGCAGGTACGATGCGATGCGGCGCACACCCGTCGGCGGGCACCCCGTCGCCGTGCGCCGAAGGCACTGGTCAACTCCCGTCCACAGCACAGCGGTTCGGAAAGGCGCGGCCAGGCACTCGCCCGGCAGCACGCTACGGGGGCAGTTTGTGGGGGACGTGATGGATCTCGGCATGCAGGGCCCGCCCGCCCCGGCCGATCTCGCCTGGCTGCGCGCCGTCGACGCCTACACGATGGGCGCCTACGCGCAGGCCGAGGAGGAGTTCAGGACGGCCGTCCGTATCGATCCGGGCATGGCCGACGCCTGGCTCGGTCTGCACGCGCTGCGCCACGACCCCACCACGGCGCTGCTGCGCATGTACCGGCACCGCGACCGCTTCGGCGAGCAGCGCCTGCGGCACCGGCGCCCGCTGAACTCCTGGTACTGGCTGGGCTGGTGGGTGCAGCCGGTGCTGGAGAGCAGCCGGGACCTGCTACTGGCCCACGCCTCGCACTGGCTCGACGGCCGGCACGTCCCCGAGCTGGACCGCGCCCTGGCTGGCTGCCCGCCGATCGAGACGGATCCGCAGGTGCGCTTCCTGCACGCCTGCCGCGCGTATCTGGTCAAGGACTGGGAACAGCTCGTCCGGCACACCGAGCCGCTGCTGGACGACCCGCTGCTCGGCATCGAGGCCGGGCTCTTCGGCGGCATGGCCCGGGTGCGGCTGGAGATGTACGGGCAGGCCGAGCCGCTGCTGGCGGCCGCCCTCATGCGCTGCCGCAGCGAACAGCCCCAGCGCAAGGAACTGCGCTACTGGCTGGCGCGGGCCCATGAGGGCACCGGCCGCAGCGCCGCCGCGCTCCCCCTCTACCGGGCCGTGCACCGCGTGGACCCCTCCTTCATGGACACCTCCGCCCGGCTGACCGCCATCGCCGACGGCGACGGCCTGGACGACCCCGTCGACCTGGCCTCCGTGCCCCTCGGCTCCGGCCCGGGAAGCCCCGGGCCCGATCCCGCCGAGCCCGTCGTGGCCTTCGACGGCGGCGAGACACAGGGCACCGCAGGACCGCTGGCCGGCCCGCTCGAGGGCCGCGACCTGCTGACCACCGGCGCCGAACCGGACCCCGGGCCCGGCGGCAGCGCCCCCGCCGAGGCCGACGGGGTCCGTGAGAAGGTCCGCCTCCCCGCCCAGCCCCACCCCCAGCCGCTGCCCGGCCGCTCCGATCCCGTCCTGCTCGCCCAGGCCCTGGCCGAGCTGGAGCGGATGGTCGGCCTGGAACCCGTCAAACGGCAGGTACGGGCGCTCTCCGCCCAGCTGCACATGGCCCGGCTGCGCGCCGGCGAGGGCCTGCCCGTCCAGCCGCCCAAGCGCCACTTCGTCTTCTCCGGCCCCTCCGGCACCGGCAAGACCACCGTCGCCCGCATCCTCGGCAGGGTCTTCTACGCGCTCGGCCTGCTCGGCGGCGACCACCTGGTCGAGGCCCAGCGCGCCGACCTCGTGGGCGAGTTCCTCGGCCAGACCGCCGTCAAGGCCAACGAACTGATCGACTCCGCGCTCGGCGGCGTCCTCTTCGTCGACGAGGCGTACTCCCTCTCCAACACCGGATACAGCAAGGGCGACGCCTATGGCGACGAGGCCCTCCAGGTGCTCCTCAAGCGCGCCGAGGACAACCGCGACCGCCTCGTCGTCATCCTCGCCGGCTACCCGGAGGGCATGGACCGCCTCCTGGCGGCCAACCCCGGCCTCGGCTCCCGCTTCACCACCCGCGTCGACTTCCCCAGCTACCGCCCCGCCGAACTCACCAGCATCGGCGAGGTCCTCGCCGCGGAGAACGGCGACGCCTGGGACGAGGAGTCCCTGGAGGAACTCCGCAGCATCAGCGCCCACGTCGTCGAGCAGGGCTGGATCGACGAACTCGGCAACGGCCGCTTCCTGCGCACCCTCTACGAGAAGAGCTGCGCCTACCGCGATCTGCGCCTGTCCGGCTACCCCGGGACGCCGACCCGCGACGACCTCGCGACGCTGCGCCTGCCGGACCTCATGCAGGCATACGGAGAGGTCCTCTCGGGCCCGGGCTGGACCACCGGCCCCTCGGGCCAGGATCCCCTGGGCTAGGCCGCGTCAGCCCGCCACCACCTCCTGTTCGCGTGGTCCCCGCGCCACCGGGACGGCGCGGTGGGCCGGGTCGCGGACCTCGCCGACGAGCATTTCCAGGACGTCCTCCAGCGCGACCAGCCCCAGCACCCGCCCCGAGCCGTCCGCGACGGCGGCCAGGTGGGCGGCAGCCCTCCGCATGACGGTCAGCGCGTCGTCCAGCGGCAACTCGGCCCGGAGCGTCTCGACGCGGCGCCAGACGTGCTGCGGCACCGCGCGGTCGCGGTCCTCCAGGTCGAGGACGTCCTTGACATGGAGGTAGCCCATGACGGCGCTGCCCGGGCGGCCCGAGGCGGATATCGGGAAGCGGGAGTAGCCGGTCTTGACCGTCAGCTCCTCGACCTCCCGGGGGGTGACCGACGGGGCGACCGTCACCAGGGTGGCCGGGTCCAGGAGGACGTCCGTGACCGGGCGGCTGCCCAGTTCCAGGGCGTCGGCCAGCCGCTCCTGCTCGACCGGGCCGAGAAGGCCGGCCTGGTGGGAGTCCTCGACGAGATGCGTGAGCTGTTCGCTCGTGAAGACCGCCTCGACCTCGTCCTTCGGCTCGACGCGGAAGAGCCGCAGCACGCCGTGCGCGCACGCGCCGAGCAGCCGGGTGACCGGGCGGCAGGCGCGGGCGAAGGCGACGAGCCCGGGGCCCAGCCACAGCGCCGCCCGGTCGGGGGCGGACATGGCCAGGTTCTTCGGGACCATCTCGCCGATGACCAGGTGCAGGAAGACGACCAGCGCCAGGGCGATGACGTAGCCCAGCGGGTGGACCAGCCCCTCGGGCAGCCGCACCGCGTGGAAGACGGGCTCCAGCAGGGCGGCCACCGTCGGCTCGGCGACCGCGCCGAGCGTCAGGGAGCAGACGGTGATGCCGAACTGGGCGGCCGCCATCATCTGCGGAAGGTTCTCCAGGCCGGTCAGGACCGTGCGGGCCCGCCCGGAGCCCTCGGCGGCCTTGGGCTCGATCTGGCTGCGGCGCACCGACACCAGGGCGAACTCGGCTCCGACGAAGAAGCCGTTGGCCAGGACCAGCAGGGCGGCGAAGAGCAGTTGCAGCGCGTTCATCGCTGGACCACCGCCGCGGTCTCCGTACGGACGATGCGCACCCGCTCGGCCCGGTGGTGGCCGACCCGGCGCACGGAGAGCCGCCAGCCCGGCAGCTCCGCCGCGTCACCGGGGACGGGGATGCGGCCCAGCAGGTCGGCGACGAGTCCGGCGACGGTCTCGTAGGGGCCGTCGGGGGCCTCCAGACCGATGCGGCGCAGGGTGTCGACACGGCAGCCGCCGTCCGCGTCCCAAGCGGTGGAGCGGCCGTCCTCGCACGGGACGGGGGCCAGTTCGGGCCGGCCGGCATCGAGGGCGTCGTGCTCGTCGCGGACCTCGCCGACGAGCTCCTCGACGATGTCCTCCAGGGTGACCACCCCGGCGGTGCCGCCGTACTCGTCGACGACGACGGCTATCGGCTGCTCGCTGCGCAGCCGCTCCAGCAGCGGCTGCACGGGCAGGGTCCCGGGGATGAGCATGGGGGCCACCGCGATGCGCCCCACGGGGGTGCGCAGCCGGTCGTGGCCCGGCACGGCGAGGGCGTCCTTCAGATGGACCATGCCGACGACCTCGTCCAGACGCTCGCGGTAGACCGGAAAACGGGAGAGACCCGTGGCGCGGGTGAGGTTGAGGACATCCTCGGCGGTCGCGGTGGACTGGAGGGCGCTGACCTTCACCCGGGGGGTCATCACGTGCTGGGCGGTGAGCTCGCCCAGCGAGAGGGTGCGGACGAACAGATCGGCGGTGTCCTGCTCCAGGGCGCCGGCCCGGGCCGAGTGGCGGGCGAGGGAGACCAGCTCGCCGGGGGTGCGGGCGGAGGCCAGCTCCTCGGCGGGCTCCACCCCCATGGCCCGTACGAGGCGGTTGGCGACGGCGTTGAGCAGGGTGATCACGGGCCGGAAGAGATGCGCGAAGGCGCTCTGCGGGCCGGCGACGAACCGGGCGACCTGGAGCGGCCGGGAGACGGCCCAGTTCTTGGGCACCAGCTCGCCGATGACCATCTGCACGGCGGAGGCCACCAGCATGCCGGTCACGACGGCGGCGCCGGGCGCGGCGCCCGCGGGCAGGCCGGCGGCGGCGAAGGGGCCGGTGAGCAGGGTGCCGAGCGCGGGCTCGGCGAGCATGCCGACCACCAAGGAGGTGATGGTGATGCCCAGTTGGGTGCCGGAGAGCTGGAAGGAGAGTTCGCGCAGCGACGCGACGACGGTGCGGGCCCGCCGGTCGCCGTCGGCGGCGGCCCGTTCGGCCTCGGGTCGCTCGACCGTGACGAGGCCGAATTCGGCCGCGACGAAGAAGCCGTTCGCCAGGATGAGGAGAAGGGCTGCCGCGAGCAGCAGCACGGACGCGGTGATGCTCATGACGCCGCCTCGCTGTGGGGGGCGGCGCAGGTACTACAGGACGATCCGTCCATTGCCGGGGGGAGTCACTCCTCGGTTCGCAGGGTCCCCGTCGGTGGGCGCCCGGGGCGGGGCACGTGTGTGCCCCTGGGCAACAGAGTAATCAAGGAAGCGCGGAAGAGGGCGGGCCGCCGCCCCCGGGCCGCGGGGGAACCGTCAGGTCAGGCCCCGTCGCCGGGGCGGGCCGGCGCGTCCGGGCGCCCCGTGCCGTGGGCCTCGGCCAGGGCCCGCAGGGCGCGGGCGTCGGCGACGGCCCGCTGCCTGGAGATGCCCGGCTGGATGCCCATGGCCGGCAGGCTCGTGCCGTCGGAGAGGTCCAGATGGACCCAGGCGTCGCCGTTGCGCAGGTTCACGCGGACGATCTCGGCCCAGGCCAGCCGCCGGGTGCGGGTGAGGTTCACCACGGTGACGCCGGCCTCGTCGGCGACGACCTTGGGCCGGCTGAGCAGCATGAGGACGCCGAGGCCGAGCAGGCCGGTGGTGATGAAGGTGATCCGGTCGCCCGTGGTGAAGGACTCCAGCATCAGCGGGATCCCCGTGAGCACGAAGAGCAGGGCGACACCGACGCCGAGCAGCACCACCCGGGTGGTGGTCGGGCGGAAGGTGACGGGCAGTTCGGGCATGGTTCTCTTCGGTTCTCGTGCTACCGGACCGCCGGTCAGAGGCGGCAGGCGTGGATGTTGGTGGTGAGGATGGCGCGGGCGCCCAGTTCGTACAGCTCGTCCATGATGCGCTGGGCGTCGGCGGCCGGGACCATCGAGCGGACCGCGACCCAGCCCTCGTGGTGCAGCGGGGAGACGGTGGGCGACTCCAGGCCGGGGGTGAGGGCGACGGCGCGCTCCACGTGCTCGACGCGGATGTCGTAGTCCATCATCACGTAGCGGCGGGCGACGAGGACGCCCTGCATGCGGCGGAGGAACTGCTGGACCTTGGGGTCGTCGACACCGGCGCCGGTGCGGCGGATGACGACGGCCTCGGACTCCAGGATGGGCTTGCCGATGATCTCCAGTCCGGCGTTGCGCAGGGTGGTGCCGGTCTCGACGACGTCGGCGATGACCTGGGCGACGCCGAGCTGGATGGCGGTCTCGACGGCGCCGTCGAGGTGGACGACGGAGGCCTCGACGCCGTTGTCGGCGAGGTGCTTGGTGACCAGCCCGGCGAAGGAGGTGGCGATGGTCATGCCGCCGAAGTCGGTGACCTCGTGGGCCGTGCCCGGCCGGGTGGCGTAGCGGAAGGTGGAGCCGGCGAAGCCGAGCTGGAGGATCTCCTCGGCCTCCGCGCCGGAGTCCAGCAGCAGGTCGCGGCCGGTGATGCCGATGTCGAGCTTGCCGGAACCCACGTAGACGGCGATGTCGCGGGGGCGGAGGAAGAAGAACTCGACGTCGTTCGCGGCGTCGACGAGCACCAGTTCCCTGCGGTCCTTGCGCTGCCGGTAGCCGGCCTCATGGAGCATCGCCGACGCAGGCTCGGAGAGAGAACCCTTGTTGGGAACGGCGATGCGCAGCATGAGGTCGGCTTCCTTCGTGCGTGGGTGGCTGTGCTGGGGAACTGCGGGGTGGTGCGGGTCGGGACCGGGCGTGTCGGGGACGGGACGGATCAGAGGTGGGCGTAGACGTCGTCGAGGGAGATGCCCCGGGCGATCATCATCACCTGAAGGTGGTACAGGAGCTGGGAGATCTCCTCGGCCGTGGCCTCGGCGCCCTCGTACTCGGCGGCCATCCAGACCTCGGCGGCCTCCTCGACGACCTTCTTGCCGATGGCATGGACGCCCTTGCCCACCAGTTCGGCGGTGCGGGAGGCGGCGGGATCGCCGGTGGCCTTCTGCTGGAGCTCGGCGAAGAGCTCCTCGAACGTCTTCGACATGATGGTCCCTACCCTACGGGGTCCACCCGCCGGGTCAGTGCCAGGGCTCGGCGACGGAGCGCAGGGTGACGGCCGTGGCGACGGCGGCGGTGACCGCCTCGTGGCCCTTGTCCTCGGCCGAGCCCTCGAGCCCGGCGCGGTCCAGGGCCTGCTCCTCGGTGTCACAGGTGAGGACGCCGAAGCCGATGGGGACCCCGGTGTCGACGGACACCTGGGTGAGCCCCTGGGTGACGCCCTGGCACACGTACTCGAAGTGCGGGGTGCCGCCCCGGATGACGACGCCGAGGGCGACGATGGCGGCGTAGCCGCGGCCGGCCAGGGCCTTGGCGACGACGGGCAGCTCCCAGCTGCCGGCGACGCGCAGCACGGTGGGCTCGTCGATGCCCAGCTCGTGCAGGGCGCGCAGGGCGCCGTCGACGAGGCCGTCCATCACCTTCTCGTGCCATTGCGCGGCGATCACGGCCACCCGCAGGTCCTGGCAGTTCTTCACACTCAGCTCGGGGGCGCCCTTGCCGCTCACGTCGTCGTCTCCTCGACTGCTTCGATGCTGGTTCGGTTATTTGTTCGTACGGGTCGGGTCACTGGCTGCCGCAGGCGGACACCGGGGCCGGCTCGGACTCCAGCCAGGGCAGATCGTGCCCCATGCGGTCCCGCTTCGTGCGCAGATAGCGGAGGTTGTGCTCGCCGGCCTGGACGGGCATGGGCTCCCGGCCGGTCACGGTGAGGCCGTGGCGGCGCAGGGCGGCGGTCTTGTCCGGGTTGTTGGTCATCAGCCGCAGCGAGCGCACGCCGAGGTCGGCGAGGATGCGCGCGCCGGCGGCGTAGTCGCGGGCGTCGGCGGGCAGCCCGAGCTCCAGGTTGGCGTCGAGCGTGTCGTGGCCGCCCTCCTGGAGTTCGTAGGCGCGCAGCTTGGACAGCAGTCCGATGCCGCGGCCCTCGTGGCCCCGCAGATAGAGGACGACGCCCCGGCCCTCGGCCGAGATCCGCTCCAGCGAGGCGTGGAGCTGGGGGCCGCAGTCGCAGCGCAGCGAGCCGAAGACGTCGCCGGTCAGGCACTCGGAGTGGACGCGCACCAGGACGTCCTCGCCGTCGCCGATCTCGCCCGCGACGAGCGCGATGTGCTCGACGCCGTCGACGGTCGAGCGGTAGCCGTGCGCCGTGAAGTCGCCGAAGGCGGTGGGCAGCCGGGTGGAGGCCTCCCGGCGGACGGCGGGCTCGGAGGAGGTGCGGTAGGCGATCAGGTCCTCGATGGAGATGATCGACAGGCCGTGCTTGCGGGCGAAGGGCACCAGCTCGGGCAGGCGCAGCATGGCCCCGTCCTCGCCGGCGATCTCCACGATGGCGGCGGCCGGGCGCAGACCGGCGAGCCGGGCCAGGTCGACGCCGGCCTCGGTGTGGCCGTTGCGCACCAGGACACCGCCGGGCCTGGCGCGCAGCGGGAAGACGTGGCCGGGCCGGACGAAATCGCCGGGCACGGAGGCGCTGCTCGCCAGGAGCCGGATGGTCCTCGCCCGGTCGGCGGCGGAGATGCCGGTGTCGACACCGTGCTCGCGGGTCGCGTCGACGGAGACGGTGAAGGCGGTGCGCATCGACTCGGTGTTGTGCTCCACCATCTGCGGCAGATGGAGCCGGTCGAGGTCGCCCTCCTCCATCGGGACGCAGATCAGGCCCCGGCACTCGCTCATCATGAAGGCCACGATCTCGGTCGTGATCTTCTCCGCCGCGACGACGAGGTCGCCCTCGTTCTCCCGGTCGGCGTCGTCCACCACGACGACGGGCCGGCCCGCCGCGATGTCGGCGACGGCCCGCTCGACGGGGTCGAGCACGAGCTCGTCGGTGGGGTACCAGGTCGGGCTCTGCAGGGTGTCCAGGGCAGTCATGCTGCCGCTCCTTCCAGTGCGGGCTTCGCGGCCGTACGGGAGCGAAGCCACCAGTCACGCATGCCCCACAGGACCAGGGCGAAGTACACGACGTAGACGAGGCCGGAGAAGGCGAGGCCGCTGGTGAAGGCGAGCGGTACGCCGACCACGTCGACGAGCAGCCAGGCGAACCAGAACTCGACGAGCCCGCGGGCCTGGGCGACCATCGCGGCGAGGGTGCCGACGAAGATGTACGCGTCCGGCCAGGGGTTCCAGGAGAGTTCGGGCACGGCGGTGAACAGGGCGCCGACGGCGAGAGTGCCGAGGGCGGTGCCGGCGAGCAGCACGCCGCGCTCGCGCCAGGTGGCGAAGCGGACGGCTATGGAGCCGTCCTGGGCGTCGCGCCTGCCGGCGGCCCACTGCCGCCAGCCCCACAGCGCCACGACGATGACGAGGACCTGCTTGCCGACGCCGCCGCTGAGGTGCGCCTGGGCGTAGGCGGCGACCAGGATCAGCCCGGAGAGGAACTGCGCGGGCCAGGTCGCCACGGAGCGGCGCCAGCCGAGGGCGAGTGCGGCCAGTCCGATGAGGTTGCCGATCATGTCGGACCAGATGACGTGCTGGCCGAGGACCGAGAACGCCTCGCCGTTGAGCCAGTCGAGGGCGCTCACGCGGCGCCCTCCCCGGCACCGGTGCCGGCCGGGCGCTGCCCCATCAGCCGTTCGACGTACTTGGCGAGGACGTCGACCTCCAGGTTGACCGGGTCGCCGGGCTGCTTGAGGCCGAGCGTGGTCAGATCGAGCGTGGTGGGGATGAGGCTGATGGTGAACCAGTCGTCGCCCGCCTCGACGACGGTGAGGCTGACGCCGTCGACGGTGATGGAGCCCTTCTCCACGACGTAGCGGCCGAGTCCGTCCGGCAGGGCGACCTTGACGATCTCCCAGTGCTCGGCGGGCCGCCGCTCCAGGATCGTTCCGGTGCCGTCCACATGGCCCTGGACGAGGTGGCCGCCGAGGCGTCCGCCGAGGGCCATGGGGCGCTCGAGGTTGACGCGGGAGCCGGGACCGAGGGCGCCGAGGCTGGAGCGGTTCAGGGACTCGGCCATGACGTCGGCGGTGAACTCGCCGTCGGCGGTCTCGACGACGGTGAGGCAGACGCCGTTCACGGCGATCGAGTCGCCGTGCTTGGCGTCCTCGGTGACGACGGGGCCACGCAGCCGGAACCGGGAGCTGTCGCCGAGCTTCTCGACGGCGACGACCTCGCCCAGTTCTTCGACGATTCCGGTGAACACGTCAGTTCTCCTCGGGGACAGATGCGGTGGCGGGGGCGATGGGGGTGGCGGTGATGCGCAGATCGGGGCCGACCCGGGTGACGTCGGTGACGTCGAGGCGCAGCGCCTGGGCGATGGTGCCGATGCCGGCGTCGCCGAGAGCGGTCGGTCCGGAGCCGAGCAGCGCGGGCGCGAGGTAGCCGATGACGCGGTCCACCGCCCCGGCGGCCAGGAAGGCACCGGCGAGGGTGGAGCCGCCCTCCAGCAGGAGGGAGCAGACGCCGCGCTCGTGCAGGGCGGTGAGCAGGGCGGCGACGTCGAGGCCGGCGCCGTCGGCGCCGCGCGGCAGCCGGACGGTCTCGACGCCGGCCAGGTGGCGGGTGTCGGCGTCCTCGGCGACCGCGATCAGGGTGGGTGCGGCGTCGTCGAGGACCCGGGCGCCGGGCTTGACAGTGGCGTTGGTGTCGACGACGACGCGCAGCGGCTGGGTGACGTCCTCGCGTCCGCGCACGGCCAGATGCGGGTCGTCGGCACGCAGGGTGCCGGAGCCGACGACGACGGCGTCGGCCTCGGCGCGCAGCCGGTGCACGTCGGCGCGGGACTCGGCGGAGGAGATCCAGCGGCTGGTGCCGTCGGCGGCGGCGCTGCGGCCGTCGAGGGTGGCGGCGTACTTCCAGACCACGAAGGGGCGGTGGTGCAGCACGGAGGTGAGCCAGGCGGCGTTGCCGGCGGCGGCCTCGTCGGCGAGCAGGCCGCCCTCGGTCTCTATGCCGGCCGCGGCGAGGGTGGCCGCGCCCCCGGTGGCGGTGGGGTTGGGATCGGCGACGGCGTAGACCACGCGGGCGATGCCGGCGTCGATCAGTCCCTGGGCGCAGGGGCCCGTGCGGCCGGTGTGGTTGCAGGGTTCGAGGGTGACGACGGCGGTGCCGCCGCGTACGTCGTGACCGGCCTCGGCGGCGGCGCGCAGCGCGTTGACCTCGGCGTGCGGGCCGCCGGCGCGCTGGTGCCAGCCCTCGCCGACGGTGCGGCCGCGGGCGTCGAGGACGACGCAGCCGACGACGGGGTTGGGGCTGGTCGAGCCGAGGGCGCGGGCGGCGAGCGCGATGGCGCGTCGCATCGCGTCGGCTTCGGTCGCGGTGGCCACCGGGGTCCTCCTGCCTCTTCGGGCACGGACTCCGGGGCGTCGATGAGGATCGACGACGAGCGGGTACGCCGCAGGGGTGCACACCGGGGCGGTGCGGGGTGCCCTCGAAGGGGCGGACCGTCCGCGCCACCGGCCACGGGTGTGCCGATGCGGGCCCGCCGCGCACTGCCTCCCATCCGGACTTTAACCGTCGGTCCAGGAATTTCACCTGGTCAACCGGCCGCTGGCTGCGGACGGGTCGCGGACTGTAACCGCCGGTTCGGACTTTCACCGACCCCGGAGTGCGCTGCGTAACTGAATGAACCAATAGTACAGATTGTCTGACCTGCGGATTTCTCGGATTCTCTTGAGATCCCCAAGTTCGACGAGTCCGAGCGTACGCCGAGCGGTACCGCGGTGTCCACGCCGACTTGACACAGCGGCCCCGGGCGTGAGCCGTGTGGGACGGTGTGACGGGCGCCGGCCGCCGGTGGCCGGCCGCGGGGAGGGGGCACACCGCATGGGCGGAACGGGCCGGATACCCGAGGGGGTGCGGCGGGCGCGCTGGGCGGTGGCGGCGGTCTTCGCCGTGCACGGGGCGGTGACGGGCGGCTTCGCCACCCGGGTGCCGTGGATCCAGGAGCACGCGGGCACCGGCGCCGGGCAGCTGGGGATGGCGCTGGCCTTCCCCGCGATCGGCGCCTCCTGCGCGATGCCGCTGGCGGCGCGGGTGAGTCATCGTTTCGGCTCCCGGCTCGCGCTGTCCGGGCTGCTGGTCCTGTGGTGCGCCGCACCGGTGCTGCCGGCCCTCTCCCCCGGGCTCCTCGCGCTGTGCGCCGCGCTGTGGGTGTACGGCGCGACGTCGGGGATGGCGGACGTCGCCATGAACGCGCTCGGGGTGCGGACGGAGGAACGGCTGGGCCGGCCGATCATGTCGGGGCTGCACGGGATGTGGAGCGCCGGCGGGCTGGCCGGTTCGGCGGCGGGCACGGTCGCCGCGCACGCGCGCGTCGACGCCCGCCTCCACCTCGGCGTGGCCGCGGGCGTCCTCGCGCTGCTCGGCACGGCCGTCTGCCGGCGGGTGCTGGACGTGCGGGCGGCACCCGGGGAGCACGCGCCGCCACGGTTCGCGTTGCCGCCGCGTTCGGCGCTGGTCATCGGGGCCGTGGGGTTCTGCGCCGTCTTCGCGGAGGGGGCGAGTCTGGACTGGTCGGCGGTCTATCTGCGCGATGTCGTCGGCTCGGATCCGGGTCTGGCCGCGGCGTGCACCACGGCGTTCTCCTGCGCGATGGCGGTGGCCCGGTTCGGGGGTGACGCGGCGGTGCGCCGGTTCGGGCCGGTGCGGACGGTACGGGCGGGCGGGGTGCTGGCGACGACGGGCGGGGCGCTGGTGGTCCTGGCGGGTGGTCCGGCGAGGGGGCCGGCGCCCGCACTGACCGGGTTCGCGCTGCTGGGGCTGGGGATCGCGGTCGTGGTGCCGCTGGCCTTCGCGGCGGCCGGGCGCAGCGGGCCGGAGCCGGGCCGGGCGATCGCCGGGGTGGCGACGGTCACCTACGCCTCGGGGCTGGTGGCGCCCGCCGTGATCGGGCAGCTCGCGGACGCGTCGTCGCTGGTGGTCTCGTTCGGCCTCGTGACGGCGCTCACCGTGGGGCTGGTGGGCGGGGCGGGGGTGCTGCGGGCGCCGGCCCGGGAGGGCGTGGCACGGCGGGAGTCCCCGGCCGCCCACCGGTGACCGGCGCCGGGGTGACCGGCGTCCGGGTGACGGGCACACGCCACGGGCCGTGGCGGGCCGAAGCCCGTACCACGGCCCGCGGTCGGGGACGTGCGGCGCAACAGATCAGAACACGTTGCCCTTGCCGTGGTGGCCACGGCGGTCGTGGTCACGGCGGTCGTGGTCACGCCGGCCGTGGTCACGGCCGCGGTCGCAGTCGTCACGACGGTCCCAGCGACCGTGGTCACGGCCGTGGTCGCAGTCGTCACGGCGGTCCCAGCGACCGTGGTCGCAGTCGCGGTCGCGGTCCCAGCCACCCCAGCGGTGGTGGTCACCGTCACGGTGGTGGCTGCTGAAGCCCCACGTGTTGTAGTTGCCGTTGCCTACGACGATGTTGAACTTGGAGTGACCGCTGCGACCCCAGTCGCCCCAGCCGCCACCGCCGTGGCCCCAGTTGCCACCGCCGTGGCCCCAGTTGTTTCCGCCGTGGCCCCAGTTGCCCCAGCCACCGAGACCCCAGTTGCCCCAGCCGCCACCGCGGCCCCAGCCGTGGTCGCAGTCACGGTCCCAGCCGTTGCCCCAGCCGCGGTCCCAGCCGCGGCCCCAGCGGCTCCAGCTTTCGTGGCGACCCCAGCCACCACCACGACCGCGGTCGCAGTCGTCACGGCCGTGGTCGTGGTCCCCGGCCTGGGAGGCGGGCGCCTGCGGGGCGGCCGAGGCCACGCTCGCAAGCGGAACGATGGCGCCCGCGGCGATGATCGCGGCGGCCGCGGAGCGGCCGACGAGCTTACGCATGTGTGTCTCCTGTAGTGCAGGAAATCGGACACCATGACGCATACCTCGCATATGGGGTGGGCTCGCCGATGGTCACAGGCATACAGCCCTACGAGGTGTTAATTGAGCCGATCGCAGCAACAGCGCGGGCCACGGCGGCGCGGCGGCCCGTACGCGTGCGCGCGCGATCGGACGACCCGCAGATGATCAGGCCCCGGCCCACCGGCGCGGGCACCGCCGCGAC
>NZ_JBFAPH010000121.1:0-17461 GCF_040675635.1 Streptomyces sp. NPDC049577 | reverse complement strand
GGTGGGCGGGTGGGATTAAACCGCCGCCACCGCCCGCGCCAGGCGCGGCGACGCGTACTCCGTGCCGCACACGAACCGCATCACCGGCCCATAGCTCGCCGCCGCCGGCAGCCCCGTGAAGAAGAGGCCCGGCACCGAGGAGCGGTAACCGGCGGCAAGCCGCGGGCCGCCGGCGCCCAGCGCCAGCTGGGTCCGCAGGCCGGGCCCGAGGAAGTCGAGGGCCGCGAGGTCCACCCGGTAGCCGGTGGCGGCGATGACGTGGTCCGCGGCCAGCTCGCTCTCGCCCGAGCCGGACGCGTCGGTGAGCGTCAGGACGGGCCGGCCCTCGGCCACCCGCGCCCGGACGATCCGCTTGCCCTCCGTGACCTGCACCCGGCCCACGAAGCGGTCCCGCAGCCACCACGCGCCCAGCGGCCCGAGCACCCGCCGCACCAGGTACTGGCGGGTCGGCGCGGGCAGCCGGCGGAAGCCGTCCGCGTAGTAGGAGAAGGCGTACAGCGACCAGGCCCGCCCGAACGGCGTGTCCGGCTTGAGCGCCGACTGCCCGTCCGGCGCCGCCCCGAACCGCACCGCGCCGCGCCGGCGCGCGACGATGCGCACCGAGGCGGCACCCGCCTCGGCCAGCAGCACCGCGCTCTCCAGCGCCGACTGCCCGGCCCCCACCACGACCATGTCCCGGCCGGCGAAGACCGACAGGTCCCGGTGCTGCGAGCTGTGCGAGACGGGACCGCTCGCGGACGGACCGTCCGGAACGGCCGCCGCCAGCTCCGGCGGCAGCCGGTCGAAGCCGCTCAGCCCCGTCGCCACGACCACCGCGCGGGCCGCGAACTGCTCGCCCGAGTCGAGCTTCAGCTCGAAGCCGCCCCGCGCGCCGCGCCGTTCGACGGACACCACGCGCACCTGCTCCAGCGCCGGCACCAGCCGCTCCTGGAACCACAGCCCGTACCGGGCGAAGGTCTCGACGGGGATGATGTCCCAGTCGGACTCGTAGCTCTGCTCCCCCGTCTCCCGGCAGAAGTCGGAGAGGGTGTGCCCCGGCTGCGGGGCGTCGATGTTCGAGGCCACCGGGGTGGATTTGAGCAGCATGCCCGCCGGCATGTGCTCGCGCCAGCTCACCATCGGCGAGCCGAAGACGCGCACCGGGACGGCGCGCGCCCTCAGATGCGCCGCGGTGGACAGGCCGTACGGGCCGGCCCCGATGACTGCTACCGGAAGTGTCACGAGTCCCCCTCCAGGGCGTTACGCGTGTGCTTTCCGTACCTGTTCGGCCTGCGCGGCCCCGGCGGCCCGGCGCCGGGACCGCCACAGCTGCCACAGATGCCGCAGGCCCGGTCGCACGAACCGGGCGAGCATGGTGAAGAACGGCTTGATGTCGTCCCGGGCGGCCCATGCCAGCTCCGTGCCGCTGGGGCGCTCGGGGGCGTGCGGGGTGGTGTAGCCACTGCGCCGGTACGCCAGGAGTGCGGGCAGGTCGATGTTCTCCACGACGAACCGGCGGCCCGCCAGCTGCTCCCCCTCCGGTACCCGGCGCCCGGTGAGGTCGAGGTGCTGGGCGCGGACGACGTCCACCCCGGCCTCGTTCTCGAAGAGCCGGAACTGCGCGCCCATCCGGGGGTTGAAGTCCAGCAGCTTGTACCGCCCGTCGCGGCGGTCGAACCGCCAGTCGAGGTCGATGATCCCGGTGAAGCCGACCTGCTTGATGAAACGGGCCGCCATGTCGGCCAGTTCGGGATTGTCGACGATGTACGCGTTGGCGGTCATGCCCGCGTGCGGGGGCCAGGAGCGGACCTTGACCCCGGTGAACATGGCGAGCGGCGTGCTGTCCGCGTCGAAGTAGGCGTGGACGATCCAGTCCTCGGCGTGCTCGCGGGGCAGGTACTCCTGGAGGATCACCCCGGGCGTGGGGCCCCAGGAGCGGGCCATCTCCAGCAGTTCGCCCGGCCCGCCGATGCGGGTCGTGCCGTGGACGGCGGGCCGCAGGCGTCGCTCGAACGCCTCGCGGTTCTTGGCGACCACGGGGAAGACCGCGACGGAGGCGTACTTCTCGATCTCCTCGTACGAGGCGGGGAACAGCGCCGCGGGCGTCGGCACCCCGTGCTCCACGCACAGCTCGTGCAGCCCCTGCTTGCTCGCGAGCCGGCGCGGCAGCGCGCGTTCCACGGGCGGGAAGAGGAAGGCGCCGGACAGCGCCTCGGCGTGCTCGGCGATCAGCACGGCCGCCTCCTCGTCGGTCGGCAGCAG
Source organism: Streptomyces sp. NPDC049577 (assembly GCF_040675635.1). Classification (NCBI taxonomy): domain Bacteria; kingdom Bacillati; phylum Actinomycetota; class Actinomycetes; order Kitasatosporales; family Streptomycetaceae; genus Streptomyces; species Streptomyces sp. NPDC049577. Next base: position 15,220 of record NZ_JBFAPH010000121.1, on the reverse strand, counting down.
CACCGCCGGCCGGCCGATTCTGCGGCCGATCCGCAGCAGGCCCTCCACCAGCTCGCCCGCCGGCTCGGTGCCCGTGGTGGGCCAGACGAATCCGGCTTCCAGGTAGCGCGAGAGCGCGGCGGGCGTCCAGCGGTCCTCGGTGACGGCGTACATGGGGACGCCGAGCCTCCCCAGACTCCGGATCGCCCCGACCCCGCCGTGATGCAGGGGATAGTCGCCGATCTTGAGAATCAGCCCCGGAACGGACCGGTCCGCCGCTACGGGCGTGCGCCTGCTCGCCACCAGCACCCCCCTTGGCCACCCAGCGCTCAGCGGCCCCCCACTGTGTGTGACCCGACTTAGGACGCTACTTCGGAATCGTCGCGTCCAGCAAGGAGTTACCGGACATTGCCCTCCCTTTAGTCAGCGGTCGGACACCGGTCCGAACGCCCTTGCCCCCGGGCTCACACCACGTAATGTGTGGACCGGCCCACCGGCCGGCCCGGAGCGTTTCAGCAGAAGGCGAGGCAGCGTCCCATGCCCCAGCACAGCCCCCGTGAGCTGCCCGAAGGCGACCCCTTCGGCGCGGACACGCTTCCGTACGGCGTCTTCAGCACGGCCGGTGAGCCCGGCCGGCGGCGGATCGGCGTCCGTTACGGCGCGCACGTCCTCGACGCGGCCGCCGCGGCCGCCGCCCACGGTTCCGCTTACGCCCCGCTGCTGGACGCGCCGACGCTCAATCCGCTCATGGCGGCCGGGCGCGACGTATGGCGGGCCGTACGGGCGGAGATCCGCGGCTGGCTGGACGGACCGCACTTCCATGCGCTCGACGACGTGACGCTGCACCTGCCCTTCGAGGTGGCCGACTACGTCGACTTCTACGCCAGCGAGCACCACGCCACCAACGTCGGTCGTATCTTCCGTCCGGACGGCGACGCGCTGACGCCCAACTGGAAGCACCTGCCGATCGGTTACCACGGTCGCGCGGGAACGGTCGTGGTGTCCGGCACGGACGTCGTACGCCCCTCGGGCCAGCGCAAGGCCCCGGCGGACGCGGCGCCCTCCTTCGGGCCGTCCCTGCGGCTCGACATCGAGGCCGAGATCGGCTTCGTCGTCGGTACGCCGGCGCAGGCGCCGGTGCCGCTGGAGGACTTCCGGGAGCACGTCTTCGGCGTCTGCCTGCTCAACGACTGGTCGGCGCGCGACATCCAGGCCTGGGAGTACGTGCCGCTGGGCCCCTTCCTCGGCAAGTCGTTCGCCACCTCGGTGTCCGCCTGGATCACCCCGCTGGACGCCTTCGACGAGGCCCGTACCGCCCCGCCCGAGCGTACGCACCCGCTGCTGCCCTACCTCGACGACGCCAAGGCCGAGCCGGGCGGCATCGACCTGCGCATCGAGGTGCGGATCAACGGCGAGGTCGTCTCGCGCCCGCCCTTCTCCGCCATGTACTGGACGGCGGCCCAGCAGCTGGCCCATATGACCGTCAACGGCGCGACGCTGCGCACCGGCGACCTCTACGCCTCCGGCACGGTCTCGGGTCCGGAGCCGGACCAGCTGGGCTGTCTGCTGGAGCTCACCAAGGGCAAGGGCCCCTGGCTGGCCGACGGCGACGAGGTCACCCTCACCGCCTGGGCCCCCGGCCCGGACGGCACGCGCATCGGCCTGGGCGAGGTCACGGGCCGTATCCTTCCGGCCCGCTGACCCGCACCATGGGGGCATGAACGCGGAACCCGACGGCCGGCTCGCGCTGCCCGAAGAACTGCTGCTGCTGTCCCTCCACCCGGAGACCGGCCGGAAGCTGTGCCGCACCCGCTTCCTCCAGTACGGCGTGGCCGGCGCCGTCCTCGCCGAACTCGCGCTCGGCGGCCATGTGGCCGAGGAACGCGGACGGCTGGTCATCGCCGACCCCATGCCGCCCGCGGACCCGCTGCTGGCCGCCGTCCTCGCCGGCCTGAGCGGCAAGGGCGCCAAGGGGCCGCGCACCCGCACCTGGGTGCGCCAGGCCGGACGGCACATGGAGGAGCGCTGGCTGAAGCGGCTCATCGGCCGGGGCGCGCTGCGCATGGAGACCCGCCGCTTCCTCGGCGTCGTCCCCTACCACCGCTACCCGGCCGCCGGGGCCGGCCACACGGCCCCGGCGCGGCAGCGCCTGGACGAGGCCCTGCGCGCCGGCTTCCCCGATCCCCGCTCCCGCGCCCTGGCCGCGCTCGTCGCGGCGATCGACGTCCACAACCGCCTCTATCCCGGCCTGCGCGCCCGCGGCCTCCGACGCACCCTGCGCCGCCTGGTACGGGTGGAGTGGCCGGCGCACGCGGTGTACGACAACGTCCGGCGCGACAAGGCGTCGGAGAGCAGCGGGGGCTGAGGTTTCGGCCCGTCCGCCGATTGTTGCTAGCTTGTCGTGGCCAGGCCAAAGGCAACGAAAGGCAACACGTGCGCAACGCAGTACAGATCACGGGGGCGGCACTCCTCGCCGCTGTGCTGATGACCGGCTGCTCCAGCAGCAGCGGCGACGACAAGAACGTCGGCCAGGACACCACCGCGCCGGCCAAGCAGCCCACCACTCCGGCGTCCTCGGCGCCCGCCGTACCGGCCGGCAGCGTGGACGGCGCCTACGCCGCGCAGACCGGCGAGGGGCCGGTCGGCCTGTCGCTCGTCGGCGGCAAGGCCGCCGTCGCCTCCGAGGGCGGCAAGCGCCTGTGCAACGGCACCAACCACGGTACGTCGATCGACGTGAAGTGCCCGGACGGCAGCACGAAGCGCACCAAGGGCACGATCGAGAAGGCCGAGGGCACCACGCTGGTCGTCGCCTGGGAGGGCGGCCCCAAGGACACCTTCACCCGCAAGGGGGATGCCCCCAAGCTGCCGGACACCGCCAAGCTCCCGGACGGCGCGAAGCTCCCCGACCCCTCGAAGCTCGGGCACTGAACAGCACTGTGGTCCGGCACCTCGCCGAAGTCGAAGTGCCGGACCACAGGGGGCGTCTCAGCGCACGAACACCCCGGCCCGGCTCGCCAGGTCGAGGAAGTACTGCGGCGCCACCCCGAGCGCGAGCGTGACCGCGACGCCGATCCCGATGGCCGTCGACGTCCACGCGCTCGGCACCGCGACCGTCGGGCCCTCGGCCTTCGGCTCGCTGAAGAACATCAGCACGATGACCCGGATGTAGAAGAACGCGGCGATCGCCGAGGACACCACACCGACGATGACCAGCGGCACGGCCCCGCCCTGCGCCGCCGCCTTGAAGACCGCGAACTTCCCCGCGAACCCGCTGGTCAGCGGGATGCCGGCGAAGGCCAGCAGAAAGACCGCGAACACCGCGGCCACCAGCGGCGAACGCCGCCCCAGCCCCGCCCACTTGGACAGGTGCGTCGCCTCGCCGCCGGCGTCCCGCACGAGCGTCACCACGGCGAACGCGCCCAGCGTCACGAACGAGTAGGCGGCCAGGTAGAAGAGCACCGAGGACACGCCGTCGGGGGTGGTGGCGATGACACCGGCGAGGATGAAGCCCGCGTGGGCGATCGAGGAGTAGGCCAGCAGCCGCTTCATGTCCGTCTGGGTGACGGCCACGATCGCGCCGATCAGCATGGTGACGATCGCGACGCCCCACATCACCGGCCGCCAGTCCCACCGCATGCCCGGCAGCACCACGTACAGCAGCCGCAGCAGCGCGCCGAAGGCCGCCACCTTGGTCGCCGCCGCCATGAAGCCCGTGACCGGCGTCGGGGCGCCCTGGTAGACGTCGGGCGTCCACATGTGGAACGGCACCGCGCCCACCTTGAACAGCAGCCCCATCAGCACCATCGCGCCGCCGACCAGCAGCAGCGCGTCGTTGCCCATGGTCGAGGCGAGCGCCGGGTCCACCGCCCGGGTCGTGCCGCTGACGACGTCGGCGATGCCTGCATAGGTGACCGTGCCGGCGTAGCCGTAGAGCAGGGCGATGCCGAACAGCAGGAAGGCGGAGGAGAAGGCGCCGAGCAGGAAGTACTTGACCGCCGACTCCTGGGAGAGCAGCCGCTGCCGCCGGGCCAGGGCGCACAGCACGTACAGCGGGAGGGAGAAGACCTCCAGGGCGATGAAGAGGGTCAGCAGGTCGTTGGCGGCGGGGAAGACCAGCATCCCGCCCACCGCGAAGAGCAGGACCGGGAACACCTCGGTGGTGGTCATGCCCGCCTCGGCCGCGCGCCGCTCGGCGTCGCCGCCGGGGACGGCGGCGGGCTGCGGGGCGAAGGAGTCGACCGGCCGGCCGTGCGCCGCCGGGTCGAGCCGGCGCTCGGCGAAGGTGAAGACGGCGACCAGGGCGACCAGCAGGACCGTGCCCTGGAGGAAGAGCGCCGGGCCGTCGACGGCGATGGCGCCCATGGCCGCGATGCGCGCCTTGTCGCCTGCGTAGCCGCCGATGGCCAGCGCCACGACGGAGGCGAAGGCGGCGGCGAGGCCGACGACCGTCAGCAGCACCTGGGCGTGGTGGCGGGAGCGCCGCGGCACGAACGCCTCGACCAGCACGCCCAGCAGGGCGGCGCCGAGCACGATCAGGGTGGGCGCCAGCTGGGCGTACTCGATGTGCGGCCCGGGGATCTTCGGCGCGTCGGCCGCGAGCGCCATTTCTGTCCACAGGCTGTGGACACTTGCTGCGTGGCTCACTTCGCGGCCTCCACTTCGTTCGCCGGGAGAGCGGGCTCGGGGTCACCCTGGTGCACCTGCGACATCGTGTGCTCCACGGCCGGGTTGACGATCCGCGTCAGCGGCTTGGGGTAGACGCCGAGAAAGAGCAGCAGCGCGATCAGCGGTGCGACGACCACCAGTTCGCGCAGGCGCAGGTCCGGCATGCCGCGCACCGGCTCCGCGACCGGGCCGGTCATCGTGCGCTGGTAGAGCACGAGGACGTACAGCGCGGCGAGCACGATGCCGACCGTGGCGAGGACGCCGATCGCCGGGTACCGGCTGAAGGTGCCGACGAGGACGAGGAACTCGGAGACGAACGGCGCGAGGCCGGGCAGCGACAGCGTGGCCAGTCCGCCGACCAGGAACGTCCCGGCGAGGAGCGGCGCGACCTTCTGCACGCCTCCGTAGTCGGCGATGAGCCGCGAGCCGCGCCGCGAGATCAGGAAGCCGGCGACGAGCATGAGCGCGGCCGTGGAGATCCCGTGGTTGACCATGTAGAGCGTGGCGCCGCTCTGGCCCTGGCTGGTCATCGCGAAGATGCCCATGATGATGAAGCCGAAGTGGGAGATCGAGGCGTAGGCGATCAGCCGCTTGATGTCCCGCTGGCCGACGGCCAGCAGCGCGCCGTAGAGGATGCCGATCAGCGCCAGCACGAGGATCACCGGCGTGGCCCACTTGGACGCCTCGGGGAAGAGCTGGAGGCAGAAGCGGAGCATCGCGAAGGTGCCGACCTTGTCGACCACCGCCGTGATCAGCACGGCGACGGGCGCGGTGGCCTCGCCCATGGCGTTGGGCAGCCAGGTGTGCAGCGGCCACAGCGGCGCCTTGACGGCGAAGGCGAAGAAGAAGCCGAGGAACAGCGCCCGTTCGGTGGTGGTGGCGAAGGACAGCCTGCCGCTCGCCCGGGCCCGGATGATCTCCTGGAGGGAGAAGGTGCCGTCACCGAGCTGGTGGGCGGTGACGGCGTAGAGCCCGATCACGGCCGCCAGCATGATCAGCCCGCCGGCGAGGTTGTAGAGCAGGAACTTCACGGCCGCGTACGAGCGCTGGGCCGCCGTCTCCTCCTCGTCGCGCTCCCCCGCCCGGTCCCCGAAGCCGCCGATGAGGAAGTACATCGGGATGAGCATGGCCTCGAAGAAGATGTAGAAGAGGAAGACGTCGGTGGCCTCGAAGGAGATCACCACCATCGCCTCGACCATGAGGATCAGGGCGAAGAAGCCCTGGGTGGGCCGCCAGCGCCGGTTGGGGCGGGCCCCCTCCAGCGGATCGGCGTCGTGCCAGCCGGCGAGGACGACGAACGGCACCAGCAGGGCGGTCAGCGCGATGAGCACCACCGAGATCCCGTCGACCCCGAGCTCGTAGCGCACACCGAAGTCCGCGATCCAGGCGTGCGATTCGGTGAGCTGGAACGGGCCCTTCGCATCGGGGTCGAAGCGGACCAGCTGCACGGCCGCCAGGGCGAGCGTGACGAGCGAGAAGCCCAGCGCCAGCCACTTGGCGCCCGCGCGCCGCGCGGCGGGGACGGCGGCGGTGGCGACCGCGCCGAGCGCGGGTACCGCCGCCGTGACCGTCAGCAGGGGAAATGACATGATCAGACCGCCCTCATCAGCAGGGTCGCGGCGATGAGTACCGCCGCACCGCCGAACATCGAGACCGCGTACGACCGCGCGAAGCCGTTCTGCAGCCGGCGCATCCGGCCGGAGAGGCCGCCGACGGAGGCGGCGCTGCCGTTGACGACGCCGTCGACCAGGCTGTGGTCGACGTAGACCAGGCTGCGGGTGAGGTGCTCGCCGCCGCGCACCAGCACAATGTGGTTGAAGTCGTCCTGGAGCAGATCGCGCCGGGCCGCCCGGGTGAGCAGGCTGCCGCGCGGCGGGCTGACGGGCACGGGCCGGCGGCCGTACTGCGCCCAGGCGAGGGCCACGCCCAGCACCAGGACGACCATGGTCGCCCCGGTGACGGTGAGCGCGCTGACCGGGGAGTTGCCCTCCTCGTGCCCGGTGACGGGCGCGAGCCACTTCACGAAGGCGTCGTTGACGCTGAACAGCCCGCCGGCCAGGACCGATCCGACCGCCAGGACGATCATGGGGATGGTCATGACCTTCGGCGACTCGTGCGGATGCGGCATCTCGTGCTCGCCGCGCGTCCCGGCGGCGGGCTCGGCGCTGGGCTCCGCCGGGGAGGGGGCGGGCCGCCAGCGCTCCTCACCGAAGAACGTCATGATCATCACGCGGGTCATGTAGTAGGCGGTGATGGCCGCGCCCAGCAGCGCCGCGCCACCGAGGATCCAGCCCTCGGTGCCGCCCTTGGCGAAGGCCGCCTCGATGATCTTGTCCTTGGAGAAGAAGCCGGACAGGCCCGGGAAGCCGATGATCGCGAGATAGCCGAGGCCGAAGGTGACGAAGGTGACGGGCATGTACTTCCGCAGGCCCCCGTAGCGCCGCATGTCGACCTCGTCGTTCATGCCGTGCATGACCGAACCGGCCCCGAGGAAGAGCCCGGCCTTGAAGAAGCCGTGCGTCACCAGGTGCATGATCGCGAAGACATAGCCGACCGGGCCGAGCCCGGCGGCCAGGATCATGTAGCCGATCTGGGACATCGTCGAACCCGCCAGGGCCTTCTTGATGTCGTCCTTCGCGCAACCGACGATCGCACCGAAGAGCAGCGTGACCGCGCCGACCGTGACCACGGCCGTCTGCGCGTCCGGGGCGCCCTCGAAGACGGCCCCGGAGCGGGTGATCAGATACACGCCGGCGGTCACCATCGTCGCCGCGTGGATCAGGGCGGAGACGGGTGTCGGGCCCTCCATGGCGTCACCGAGCCAGGATTGCAGCGGCACCTGCGCGGACTTGCCGCACGCGGCCAGCAGCAGGGTGAGCCCGATGGCGGTGAGCTTGCCCTCGCCCGCCTTGTCGGCGCTGCCGAGCACCGGGTCGAAGGCGAACGTCCCGAAGGTGGTGAACATCAGCATGATCGCCACGGACAGCCCGACGTCCCCGACGCGGTTGACGATGAACGCCTTCTTGGCGGCCGTGGCGGCGCTGGGCTTGAACTGCCAGAAGCCGATGAGCAGGTACGACGCGAGGCCGACGCCCTCCCAGCCGACGTACAGCAGCAGGTAGTTGTCGGCGACGACCAGCAGCAGCATCGCGGCGAGGAAGAGGTTGAGATAGCCGAAGAACTGCCGCCGCCGCTCGTCGTGCGCCATGTAGCCGACGGAGTAGAGGTGGATCAGCGAGCCGACGCCCGTGATGAGCAGGACGAAGGTCATCGACAGCTGATCGAGCTGGAAGCCGACGTCCGCGCGGAAGCCGCCGACCGGCACCCAGCTGAACGCCGTGGCGGTCAGCGTGCGGTCGTCGCCCTCGCGGCCCAGCATGGCGGCGAACAGCGCCGCGCCGAGCGCGAAGGACGCGGCCGCGCACAGGGTGCCGATCCAGTGCCCGCTCCGGTCGAGCCGCCGCCCGCCGCACAGCAGCACGCCCGCGCCCAGCAGCGGGACCAGGACGAGCAATCCGATGAGGTTCTCCACGTCAGCGTCCCCTTACAGCTTCAGCAGGCTGGCGTCGTCGACCGAGGCCGAGTGGCGGGCGCGGAAGATCGTCACGATGATCGCCAGGCCGACGACGACTTCGGCGGCGGCCACGACCATCGTGAAGAAGGCGATGATCTGGCCGTCGAGGTTGCCGTGCATCCGGGAGAAGGTGACGAACGCCAGGTTGCAGGCGTTGAGCATCAGCTCGACACACATGAAGAGGACGATCGCGTTCCGCCGGATGAGCACACCGGCCGCCCCGATGGTGAACAACAGGGCCGCGAGATAGAGGTAGTTGACCGGGTTCACTTGGCGTTGGCCCCCTTCTGGTCCTCGCTGGTGCCGCGCCGCAGCCAGGCGCGGGACCGCTGCTCGAGCCGCCCCAGCTCGGCGAGCGTCTCCTTCGACACGTCCCGGATCTGGCCGCGGGCCCGCAGCGTCTTGTTGACCGTGAGCTCGGAGGGCGTGCCGTCGGGCAGCAGACCGGGCACGTCGACGGCGTTGTGCCGGGCGTAGACGCCGGGGGCGGGCAGGGGCGGCAGCTGCTTGCCCTCGCGCACGCGCCGCTCGGCCAGCTCCCGCTGGGTGGCCGCGCGCTCGGTGCGCTCGCGGTGGGTGAGCACCATCGCGCCGACGGCGGCGGTGATGAGCAGGGCACCGGTGATCTCGAAGGCGAAGACGTACTTGGTGAAGATCAGCGCCGCCAGGCCCTGGACGTTGCCGCCGGCGTTGGCCTGGCCGAGCCCGTTGAACTCGTGCAGCGAGGCATTGGCGATGCCGGCGAAGAGCAGCACACCGAAGCCCAGCACGCACAGCCCGGCGAGCAGGCGCTGGCCGCGGATCGTCTCGCGCAGGGAGTCGGCCGCGGTGACACCGACGAGCATCACGACGAACAGGAACAGCATCATGATCGCGCCGGTGTAGACGACGATCTGCACGATGCCCAGGAAGTACGCGCCGTTGGCGAGGTAGAACACGGCCAGCACGATCATGGTGCCGGCCAGGGACAGCGCGCTGTGCACGGCCCGCTTCATCAGGACCGTGCCCAGCGCGCCGCCCACGGCGACGATCGCCAGCAGCCAGAACTGGACCGCCTCGCCCGTCGACGTGGTCGAGGCGGCGGCCGCGAGGTTCATGCGTCCGCCCCCTCGGTCGTGGGCCGCTCGCCCTGGGAGACGGCGACCTGACGCTCCGTACCCGGCGCGGCCTTGGTCACCAGACCGCGGTAGTAGTCCTGTTCGGTCATGCCGGGGAAGATCGAGTGCGGGGTGTCGACCATGCCCTCTTCCAGCCCGGCCAGCAGCTGCTCCTTGGTGTAGATGAGCGACTCGCGGCTGCTGTCGGCCAGTTCGTACTCGTTGGTCATGGTCAGCGCCCGGGTGGGGCAGGCCTCGACGCACAGCCCGCACAGGATGCAGCGCAGGTAGTTGATCTGGTAGACCCGGCCGTAGCGCTCGCCCGGGGAGTAGCGCTCCTCGTCGGTGTTGTCCGCGCCCTCGACGTAGATCGCGTCGGCGGGGCAGGCCCAGGCGCACAGCTCGCAGCCGACGCACTTCTCCAGGCCGTCCGGGTGCCGGTTGAGCTGGTGACGGCCGTGGAACCGCGGCGCGGTGGGCTTCTTGTACTCGGGGTACTGCTCGGTCAGCCGCTTCTTGAACATGGCCTTGAAGGTCACGCCGAAGCCGGCCACGGGATTCTGGAACTCAGTCACCGTCACCCTCCTTTCGGTCACTGACAGTATTGCCGCCGCCACTGACAATGAGCTCTCCGTCACCGCGCGGGCGCCGGCGCGGCACGGGTGGCAGGGTCTGTCCGGGCATCGGCGGCACGGGGAAACCGCCCGCCATCGGGTCGAAGGGCGCCGCGGGCCCCGCGCTCTCCCCCGCCCCGCCACGCTCGCCGCGCACCCGGAACAGGTCGGCGAGGAAGGAGAGCAGCAGCACCGCGAGGACCCCGCCGCCCACGTAGAGCACGATGTCCTGGAAGTCGTAGTTCTCGTTGCGCAGCGCCCGTACGGTCGCGACGAGCATCAGCCAGACCACCGAGACCGGGATGAGCACCTTCCAGCCCAGCTTCATCAGCTGGTCGTACCGCACCCGGGGCAGCGTGCCGCGCAGCCAGATGAAGAAGAACAGCAACAGCTGGACCTTGATGACGAACCAGAGCAGCGGCCACCAGCCGTGGTTCGCGCCCTCCCACAGCGCCGAGACCGGGTAGGGGGCCCGCCAGCCGCCCAGGAAGAGGGTGACCGCGACCGACGAGACGGTGACCATGTTGACGTACTCGGCGAGCATGAACATCGCGAACTTGATCGACGAGTACTCGGTGTTGAAACCGCCGACCAGGTCGCCCTCGGACTCCGGCATGTCGAAGGGGGCGCGGTTGGTCTCGCCCACCATCGTCGCAATGTAGATGAGGAAGGACACCGGCAGCAGCAGCACGTACCAGCGGTCGTGCTGCGCCTCCACGATCTTCGAGGTGGACATCGAGCCGGAGTAGAGGAACACCGACGCGAAGGCCGCGCCCATCGCGATCTCGTAACTGATCATCTGCGCGCACGAGCGCAGCCCGCCCAGCAGCGGATAGGTCGAGCCGGAGGACCAGCCGGCCAGCACGATGCCGTAGATGCCGACCGAGGCGACGGCGAGGATGTACAGGACCGCGATCGGCAGGTCGGTCAGCTGCATGGCCGTGCGGTGGCCGAAGACCGAGACCTCGTGCCCCGCGGGCCCGAAGGGGATCACGGCGATCGCCATGAACGCCGGGATCGCCGCGACGACCGGGGCGAGGAGGTAGACGACCTTGTCCGCCCGGTGGACGATCAGGTCCTCCTTGAGCATCAGCTTGATGCCGTCGGCCAGGGACTGGAGCATGCCCCAGGGCCCGTGCCGGTTGGGCCCGATGCGCAGCTGCATCCAGGCGACGACCTTGCGCTCCCAGACGATGGAGAACAGCACGGTCACCATCAGGAACGCGAAGCAGAAGACGGCCTTCAGGACGACCAGCCACCAGGGATCGGTCCCGAACACCGAGAGGTCCTCGGCGGCGAGGACGGTGTGGTGCGCGCTCACTCAGTTCACCTCCGTCGCCGGGCCGATGCGGACGAGTCCGCCGGGATTGACGCCCGTGTCGCTCGCCACGCCGCCACCCACCGAGTTCAGCGGGAGCCAGACGACGTGGTCCGGCATCGGCGTGACGCGCAGCGGCAGGCACACCGTGCCGGCCGGGCCGGTGACGGCCAGCAGATCGCCGTCCTTCACACCCGCCCCGGCCGCCGTGGCCGCCGAGATCCGGGCCACGGCCGCGTGCCGGGTGGCCGCCAGCGCCTCGTCGCCCTCCTGCAACCGGCCCCGGTCGAGCAGCAGCCGGTGGCCCGCGAGCACGGCCTCGCCGGCCCCCGGCCCGGACAGCCGCCGCGCGGGCTCGTCCGGAGCCGCCGGCCGCTCGCCGCGCCAGGTGCCCAGCCGCGCCAGCTCCGCCCGCGCCGCGAGCGGATCCGGCAGGCCCAACGCGACACCCATCGCGTCGGCCAGCATGAACAACACCCTCACGTCGGACGGCAGATGCCGCCGCGCGAGCTGACCGGGCCCCAGCGCCGCCTCGAACGGCCGCGCCCGGCCCTCCCAGTCGAGGAACGTGCCCGGCTTCTCCGCGACCGCCGCCACCGGCAGCACGACGTCCGCCCGTTCCGTCACCTCACCGGGCCGCTGCTCCAGGCTGACCAGGAACCCGACCGCGTCCAGCGCCTCACGCGCCCGCGCCGGATCGGGCAGGTCCGCGACCTCGACGCCACCCACCAGCAGGGCACCCAGCTCGCCGGTGGCCGCGGCCTCGACGATCTGTCCAGCGTCCCGTCCGGGGCTGCGCGGCAGCTCGACGACGCCCCACACGGCCGCGGTCTCCTCCCGGGCCCGCGGATCCGTGGCCGGCCGCCCGCCCGGCAGCAGGCCCGGCAGCGCGCCCGCCTCGACGGCACCCCGCTCACCGGCCCGGCGCGGAATCCACACCAGCTCCGCACCCGTCGCCCCGGCGGCCGCCACCGCGGCGCTCAACGCGCCCGGCACACCCGCCGTCCGCTCCCCGACCACGATCACCGCACCCGCGGCACGCAGCGCGTCGGCGGCCGCCCTGCCGTCGGCGTCCAGCCCGGCGTTCTCCGCGAGCGCCCGCAGCCACTCCGGCTCGGTGCCGGGCGCGGCCGGCAACAGCGTGCCGCCCGCCTTCCGCAGCCCCGGCGTCACGTGCGTGGCCAGCGAGAACACCCGCAGCCCGCGCCGCCGCCACGCCTTGCGCAGCCGCAGGAAGACCGAGGGCGCCTCCTCCTCCGCCTCCAGCCCGACGAGCAGCACCGCCGGCGCCTTCTCCAGCGCCGCGTACGTCACGCCGCTGCCGTCGAGGTCCCTGCCCCGCCCGGCGACCCGGGCGGCCAGGAAGTCGGCCTCCTCACCGCTGTGCACACGCGCCCGGAAATCGACGTCGTGCGTCTCCAGCGCCACGCGCGCGAACTTGGCGTACGCGTACGCGTCCTCGACGGTCACCCGCCCGCCCGGCAGCACCCCGGCACGCCCGCGCGCGGCGGCCAGACCGCGCGCCGCCGCCTCCAGCGCCTCCGGCCAGCCGGCCGGCTCCAGCACGCCCTCGGCATTGCGCACCAGCGGCGTGTCCAGGCGCTCGGGCAGCTGCGCGTAACGGAACGCGAAGCGGCCCTTGTCGCACAGCCACTCCTCGTTGACCTCCGGATCCTCCGCGGCCAGCCGGCGCATCACCTTGCCGCGCCGGTGGTCCGTACGCGTCGCACAGCCGCCCGCGCAGTGCTCGCAGACCGACGGCGAGGAGACCAGGTCGAAGGGCCGGGCGCGGAATCGGTACGCCGCCGAGGTGAGCGCCCCGACCGGGCAGATCTGGATCGTGTTGCCCGAGAAGTACGACTCGAAGGGCTCGTCGCCGATGCCGACCTGCTCCAGCGCGCCCCGCTCCAGCAGCTCGATCATGGGATCGCCCGCGATCTCGCCCGAGAACCGGGTGCACCGCGCGCACAGCACGCACCGCTCCCGGTCCAGCAGCACCTGCGGCGAGATGGGCACGGGCTTGGCATAGGTCCGCTTGCGGCCCTCGAAACGGGAGTCGGCCTGGCCCGCGCTCATCGCCTGGTTCTGCAGCGGGCACTCGCCGCCCTTGTCGCAGACCGGGCAGTCCAGCGGATGGTTGATCAGCAGCAGCTCCATCACGCCGCGCTGCGCCTTCTCCGCGACGGGCGAGGTGAGCTGGGTGCGGACCACCATCCCGTCGGTGCAGGTGATGGTGCAGGAGGCCATCGGCTTGCGCTGGCCCTCGACCTCGACGATGCACTGCCGGCAGGCACCGACCGGGTCCAGCAGCGGATGGTCGCAGAAGCGCGGGATCTCGATCCCGATCAGCTCGGCGGCGCGGATGACCAGCGTGCCCTTGGGCACGGAGATCTGCACGTCGTCGATGGTCACCGAGACCAGGTCCTCCGGCGGCACCGGCGCGCTCCCGCCCCCGGCGGGGGCGGGCGTGGTGACGGTCATGCGTTCACCCCCAGGGGAGAGTTCTGGTTGTTGGCGGGACCGTCGGCCCAGACCGTCGACTTCGCCGGGTCGAAGGGACAGCCCTTGCCCCGGACGTGCTGCTCGTACTCGGCGCGGAAGAACTTCAGCGACGAGAAGATCGGGCTCGCCGCGCCGTCGCCGAGGGCGCAGAAGGACTTGCCGTTGATGTTGTCGGCGATGTCGGCGAGCTTGTCGAGATCGGCCATCCGGCCCCTGCCCGCCTCGATGTCCCGCAGCAACTGCACCAGCCAGTACGTCCCTTCGCGGCAGGGCGTGCACTTGCCGCACGACTCATGGGCGTAGAACTCCGTCCAGCGCGTGACGGCCCGCACCACACAGGTGGTCTCGTCGAAGCACTGGAGTGCCTTGGTGCCGAGCATCGAGCCGACCGCGCCCACGGCCTCGTAGTCCAGCGGCACGTCGAGGTGCTCGTCGGTGAGCAGCGGGGTCGAGGAGCCGCCGGGCGTCCAGAACTTGAGCCGGTGCCCCGGGCGCATGCCGCCGCTCATGCCGAGCAGCTGGCGCAGCGTGATGCCGAGCGGCGCCTCGTACTGGCCGGGGCGGGCGACGTGGCCGCTGAGGGAGTAGAGCGTGAAGCCGGGGGACTTCTCGCTGCCCATCGAACGGAACCACTCCTTGCCCCGGTTCAGGATCGCGGGAACCGAGGCGATGGACTCGACGTTGTTCACCACAGTGGGGCAGGCGTAGAGGCCGGCGACCGCGGGGAAGGGGGGCCGGAGCCGGGGCTGGCCGCGGCGGCCCTCCAGCGAGTCGAGGAGGGCGGTCTCCTCGCCGCAGATGTACGCGCCCGCCCCGGCGTGCACGGTGATGTCGAGGTCGACGCCGCTGCCGAGGATGTCGCGGCCGAGGTAGCCCGCCGCGTACGCCTCGCGCACGGCCTCGTGCAGCCGGCGCAGCACGGGGACGACCTCGCCGCGCAGGTAGATGAAGGCGTGGCGGGAGCGGATCGCGTAACAGGCGATCACCATGCCCTCGATGAGGGCGTGCGGATTGGCGAAGAGGAGGGGGATGTCCTTGCAGGTGCCCGGCTCGGACTCGTCCGCGTTGACCACGAGGTAGTGCGGCTTGCCGTCGCCCTGCGGGATGAACTGCCACTTCATCCCGGTCGGGAAGCCGGCGCCGCCGCGGCCGCGCAGCCCCGAGTCCTTGACGTAGGCGATGAGGTCGTCGGGGCTCATGGCCAGGGCCTTGCGCAGGCCCTCGTAGCCCTCGTGGCGCAGATAGGTCTCCAGCGTCCAGGAGCGGGGCTCGTCCCAGAACGCGCTCAGCACCGGCGCCAGCAGTTTCTCGGGGCTGGTCTCGAAGATCTCGGGTGCCACGGTCATCCCTCCCCCTCCTCGGAGACCGGACCGCCGGGGTGCTCGGGCCCCGGCCGAACGTGTGGCAGAAGGCCCGATCAGCGCAGGTGTTGGCGTCCGGCCGCAGCCACGGCGAGACGTCGACGGCCAGG
>NZ_JBFAPH010000120.1:0-17468 GCF_040675635.1 Streptomyces sp. NPDC049577 | reverse complement strand
GTCTGCTTCCAGTTGGCGAGCCCACCAGAGACGAGGATGGGACTGGCCTCGGAAACGCGATCTGGAATGGGTGAGTGCCGCGCCTGATTCAACGGATCGTGTAATCGGCAGCGTCGATGAAGCGCAGAAGCGGGGAGAATCTGCTGGGGTCTCGCTTTACAATAGCGAAGCGGGAACGGGAGGTCTTCTGCTCATCTTTAGAGACGGAACCCAGGCGTCGTTCTCTCCGTCGATCAACCGGCGTAGCCTGGGGGCAGCAAAGGAGATGACAGACCTGCCCTGGTATGTATCCGCCATGGTGCCAACCCTCTATGAGATCGGGCTAACAGGCTACGAGGCCCGAGATATCGCTGATTAGCCGTGCGGCGTATCGACATCGACGACCCAGCTGTAGACATGGATGATTCGCAGCGTCTTACGTACGAAGGCGAGCTGTTTACCGGCGAGGCTGCCGAGTATCAAGGACGTGCCATGATCAGCCTTGACACGTACAGTGAGGGAATCCTGGACGGGCCCAGTCTGGAATGGTATCCGGACGGGGCGCAGCGAAGTGTTGGGGCTGTTCGCATGGGATTCCCTTCGGGGGAGTTTCTTGAATGGCACCCGAACGGGCAAATGTCATCGAAGAAAGTCTTCAGTGAGGACGGGCAGCAACTCAAAGAGGTGTACACGTGGGATGAAGACGGCGCTCTGGCGAGCGCCTGGCGAGACAGTGACAGTTGAGCCCTCCTTGGGGCCCGTTCGTTGGTCGCCATGAGGTCCGGGCCCAACGAAGAGGAGTCCGCAGAGATGCCCACTTCGCTGATGGAGCGCATACGAAACATCAACTGGGATGATGGCGAGGCCTCTTACGATCACGCAGCGTCCCGTGCTGCATTGCTGCGGGAGCATCTTCGGCGTACAGCCTTGTGGGCGCGAGCGTTCAACCTTGACATCGCTTGGCCTTACTTCGATCTTGCAGGCCTTATCGACCCGGCGGTGCGGGCCGACGATAAAATTTTGGCCGAATTGAGGGATTGTCTCGGCGAGGAAGTCGGATGGCCGCAGGTCGAAGCGACGCTGATAGCGGCAGCTCACTGGCACGCTTTTCTCGACAGAACGCAAATAGAGTTGCCCGACCTCGAAGACCCGTACGAGCCATTGCTGGTCATGTACGAACGAGGCGGCGCCTTCACCATGGAAAGCGACTTCATCGAACTCAACGGAGAGACGGTGCCGATTCGGCCACTGCCGGACCATGCCTCTCCGCAACCAGTGGTTGCCCTGGAGCCTGCCGCCCTGAATGCCCTGGACGAAGAGTCCACTGCTGTGACAGAAGGCACGAGGCCCCCACACGCGGAGCCGGTCCACCCATTGGTGGCGAAGCGGCACCGGATGTCCTCCGACTGGTTCTACGAGTTCTGCGCCAAGTATGGAGTCGACGATCCGGACGAAACCAATCCGGAGCGAGCGGCAGAGTACAAGGCCGGACTGGACGCAATTTACACGCAGATCCGCCGGGAGTAACGCTGAGGGAACGGGCGAACGGGAGGCTTGACCGTCGACCTGGTCCTATGGCTGACCGCCGGCACGCAGTCTCGCACCTTGGGTAAGGTGCACGATTATTGGAAAGCAAGGAAGTTCAACGTCGGGAGGATGTTGTGGCTGTCCAGGTACGCCGTCATGGCTGCCCGGGCCCCAGCGATGAGGAGTACGCGGAGGTACTCGGCGAGGGGCTTGCCAACACCATCCGGCGTCTGGACCGGTCGCCGAGCCTGTTCAACAGCGCCATCAACCAAGCGGTCCTGCATGTGAACGCGCGCCTGGCCATGAACCCGGACGCTTCTCAGCTCGATGCCTGGGAAGCGGTCGTCTCGGCGATGCAGGTCGGGTCCGCATTGTTCGCATCGGCGGGGGCCATCTCTGGGGTGTTGGAATGCCGAATCAGTGACGAAGTCAGGCAAATTCCGGCGACCGGCCCACAGTCCTACGCCAACCCTGGTAATTGGCTGACGACGTTCTGGCTTGCTGTTGTTTGCCGTGAACAGGATCGCATGACGAAGCTTTGCGAGGTGCCGGTCGACCTCTTGCGTGCTTCGGGCGCCGAGTACGACGAGTACATCTATCGCTGGGTGGATACCCTGCAAACCTACTGGCTCGAAAAGCCCGGGCTGGTTGAAAAACTTGTCGCGACCATCGAAGCCTCCCGTCCGGACGTCGCGGGAATCGCTGACCCGGATCTGCTGAACAACATCCTTTACCAGCCGATCAACCTCTTTCGTCGGTTTCTGCGCAAGGACCACGAAGCGTTCAACAATGCGCTGCTTGAGGCCCTTAAGGCGCACAAAGAGTACTGGACGGCCAACGGCGAGCGGGAAAGTAGCGTCTCGGGGTACCTCGCCCTCGGGCCACTGGCCATCACTTGCCTTGCTTACGATGCCGGTTTCCCGATCAGCATGGAGTCTGAGTACTTGCCGAGTGAGCTCCTCAACCGGGCCTGGCTGGGTGAGTTTCCGATGTAAAGCGTGGTGCTCCGGGTCGTTCCCTGGCCGGGTGAAGAGATGGACCTGAGGTGACTGGAGACCCTGCTCGCGCAGCGATGGAGCGTCTGCGCTCCATCGACTGGGAAGACGACGACGAGGTTTTCGATCACGCCATGTCGAGAGCCGCGCTACTGCGTGAGTACTTGCGCAGAATGGCCCACTGGGCCCGCGCGTTCAACGCAGAGGCGTACTGGCCGTTTTTCGACCTCGCTCCGCTCGTCGACCCGACCGTTCGGCCAAGCGATGGCGTCATCGCCGAGCTCGATGAGTACCTCAGCGAGCATGTGGGGTGGCCCTCGATCGCGCGCACCTGCCGAGGAGCCGTGAACTGGGCTGCGTTGCGGGCCCAAACGACGGTCGGCCTTCCCGACCTCGAAGACCCCTACGAGCCGCTGCTCCTGCTGTACCAGCGAGGTGGAGGGTTCACGGTCGAGAGCCATTTCATCGACCTGACAGGTGTGGCGGTTCCGATCAAGCCCCTGGAGGAGCACCTCATGCCGGACCCGATCGTCGAATTGGATCCGAAGGTCCTCGATGAACTGGACGCCGGCTCAACGTGACCGACGCGGCGTCAGCCCCTCGCAATGGGTGTTCGGCGCTGCTGCTGATCACCCGCCTCAGGGGCGACGGCCAGGAGAAACAGAGCAGTGAATCCTCAACTCCGTACTTTCATCACCACCTACCTCGACAAGGAGCAGGGGTACGACGTAAGCGGGTATCTGCGTCGAACGCTCAACGGCTTCAGCAATCACTATGCCTCTGCTGTCCGTAGCGAGCTTGAGATGGTATTGAAGTCCCGAGAGCTGTCCATCGAGGACTACGAGGGACTCACCGGCATCGAGTTCGACAACGAGGATTCCCTCTACGACTACCTGGGCAAGATGCACGACTACCTGATCGGCGATCGTGAGGAACAGCCGCTTCCTCCCGGGTAAGAGACGAGGAAGGCATCCGGGGCGGTTGTATGGCAGTTCGTGGTCCCCTTGAGACGTAGCGGAGGCCCCAACCCGATGTACAACCTGATCACGCGTGGTGACACGGTCCCAGCTCGTATCGGTCAGATACTCGCCGGAGAATTCGGCGTCCCGGTCGGCAGTGTCGAGGTCTCGCAGGACGACGACCACGAGAACCGTAACTGGGAGGCCGCCGTCGCCTGCGAATGCGCACGCATCCGGGGTGACCTCGACTGGTCCGTGACAGTGGCGGTGGACGAGTCGGTTCGGACACAGCCCTCAGAGGAGCAGGTGGCTCTGGCCGTGGCTCGTGGCCTGAAGGTATCGGTGCTCTTCCCCGACAAGGAGACCATCCCTTGGATCTGGCGGGTCGCCCTCCCGACGGGTCACTTCACCCATGCCCGCGTCACCGAGCCGGAGAGCGACATCGAGGGCCTGACCGTGGATGCGGTCGAGCTTGCGGTTGCGGACTTTCCTAACGCCGCTGTCATCAAGTTCCCGGAGCGGATTAGGGAACTGTACCTGGTTTCACCAGTGTTGGAGCAGCACGCGCCAGCAGGCGCGACCGAGGAAACGACGAGAGTCTGCCAGTGCGTGGCCAACTGGGAACGCCTCACCATTCGTATGGCCGGTGGCTGGCCCCCCTCTTCCTGGTACCCGGCCGAGATGTACCAGGAAGACCTGGAACTTCGAGGCCTGGTGGAGCAGGACATGGCCCGACTGCCCGAGGCAGAGCAGGCTGCGGTCCGGAAGGCTCTCGGTGAGCTGGACGTGACGTTCCAGGAGCTCACCCTGGACGACGGCGGCTCAGCGCTCGCCATGGCTACCGGCACGCCGGTCGATGTCATGGAGAAGCGCGACTGGTACTGGCGCCGCCGCCCGATCACGCTGCCATGGGACTCGATGGGCTAGGTCATGCCTGATGGACGGTGACCAACCGTGCGTCGCGACGTACCGAGTGCACCACACCGCCCACGTCGACCGGGCCGCCTGACAGCAGGTCGAACGACTGCCGCATGGACATCACGTGTCAGTGTTGGTTGAGCGGGGGTGGACCGCGAATTCCATGCCCGCGGGAACCTGGCTGCGTACACCAAGTCCGCGCCGCACGCGCACCTGTAGTACTCGGGATCCTGTCCCCCAGGACAGGTACTGGCGACCTTGAAAGTCCGGGCCCCGGCGCAGTGGTGGGTGTGACCGCACAACGCTGTCGGGTCAGCTCCCACGCTTGCCGGTGGTCGGCCTGACGCCGGTCAGATCGGCAGACCGACGAGTCCCCAACCTCGGCGGTGGGCTTCGGTGACGACCTCGGACCAGCCGTGGAGAATCGCGGTGAATTCCTCGAACGTGCCGGCCCAGCGTCCCGGGTCGGCTGCGTGAGTGTCGAAGGGCCGGCGCAATCTCCCGAACTCGGGCCCCACCACATCCCACGCCTGAGCCAGGGCGGGCACGTCCTGGGGCGGGCAGTGGACGAGCAGTCTCCGACGCCAGGGTTCCGCTGCGTCCTGATCTCCGGGGCCGGTGTCGGACAGGTCCCAGAACAGGCCGGCAAGGAAGGTGTCGAGTGGGATGCGCAAGCCGTCCACTACGTGTTCGCGGAGGTCCTCCCACCTCTGGCCCGCCCAGAAGTGTGGCTTGAATGACCCTGAGCCCTCGGAGAAGTCATAGCGCGCACACCACGACGGAGGAGTGGGAGGCAACCACGCCCAGCCTTCCTCGAACGCCTGGTCCTCGTCGTCCGGATACGCGGACTCCGTCAGCGCGGCCTCACGCGCTTCAGAAGGCAGGCTTTCCAGATGCGCCCAGTCGACTATGAGGGGTGTGATGTCCAGTCCCATGACGGCAGCGTACGGAAATGCCGGCAGAACCGACGGTCCCGCGCTTCCAACCGCGACCGCGGGCCCGCCGCGCGCAGGACCACGTCCAGCGCACGATCCGGATCCGCGGCGTAGCAGTTCGCGAACCACGGCATGTTGGCCTCCACCACCGCCCACTCATCCCCGCCGGCCCTCGCCACCACACCCACGTCGAGCACGACCGCGCTCGGCAAGGTTTCTCCGTGCGCCGCGAGGAGGTCCCTCGCGAACGTCCGGACAGCGGCCTCGTCGGCATGTCCCCGCAGTGGCGCCGACTCCAGTCGGCCGAACCTGGCGTACTGGCTGCCCGTCCGGCATTCACCGTCCAGTATGAACAGCCGGAACTCCCTCGCCCACGTCACCACCTCGCTGATCTGTACCGGCGTCTCAGGGGGCAGCTCTCCCACCTCGGGCAGCTCGCTGCCGTCCGCGTAGACGGCGGCCGGAAAGCTCTTGGCGCTCGGCGGCTTCGCGAACAGCGGGCCCGGGAGGGCCCGCGCCTGGACCAGCGTGGTGGAGCTGACCTTCCTCCCGGCGAATGCGCGGGGCAGCGACGTCAGCCAATCGTCCTCCGGCTCCAGCAGAGCGACGTCGAGGTCGTCGACGACCCGTGCCGCGAAACCCGGCCCACCGAAATAGTGGCCCCCGGCCCTCCCCTTCAAGGCCGCTGCGGCACCAGGGCCGGTCAGTACCTCTATGTCCATGCCTCGCCAACGGGCCGCGGTCGCCAGTAGCTCGCCGGTCGTCGAGTACTGCGGCGCGCACGCCAGGTATCTGCTGCTGTTCACGGCACATGACGATGCCACCTCTGCCCGGGCGCGAAAGGATGCCGTTCATGACCCGCTTCAGCGAATTGCTCGGCACGGACTTCGACGGACGGCCGACGAACGACATCGACGACGTGATCTTCGGGGCCTTCGACGAGCCCGCACACCGGGACCGCGTGCCCGGGCTCGTGGAGCTGATGAACGATCCCGCCGCGCCCGAGATCGAGCGCTTCCTGGCCTGCGTGGCGCTGACGACCTGGGGCGAGGCGCCCGGGTACGAAGCGGTGCTCAGGGCTGCCGCCGATCCCCGGAACACGCCCTGGTACGACTTCTCGATCGACCGCAAGTTCTCGGTCGACAGTACCTTTGCGCAGCTTGCGGTCGCCGTGGCCGATCCGGACCTGGCGCAGGAGAAGGGGACCGAGGAGCTGCGGGTGGAGGCGGCTCGGGCTCTGGTGCGGCTCGCCGGTAGCGAGTACTTCGAGGACAAGCTGGGCGAGCTGTTCGACGACGCCACCCTGCGGGCGTTGCTGGACGACATCAAGGACGTCGTCGCCCGCGCCGTGCGAGCCCTCGCGGCAAGTGAGAAGCAGCGATTCGACCTGCCGACGCAGCTGATCGACCTCGCGAGCGGGGTGTCCTCCGTCGACGGCGAGTTGGCGGTGGAGCTGGCCACCAGCGTGCTCCAAGTGGCCTCCTCCCACCGTGCGCTGGTCCACGCCGTCCCCATCGTCGGCCGCGCCAAGGGCCCGGAAGCCCGGCAGTTCGCCGAGTACCTGATGGCGGTCGGGGACGACGAGATCCGGACACTCGTCCGGGAGGCCATGGACCCCGAGCGGTAACCCCGCCCCACGCAAGACGCGTTGCATTCACATTGCAACCGTTGATAGACATGGCCGCCGGTGCGCGCGCCGGCGAAGGCCGCGGCCGCTTTCTGTTTGTATTGATCGATTCGGGGGACTTCCGTGGCGACTCCGCCGCAGCCGCAGCCGCAATCTCAGCCGTACGGCTACCCGCAGGCCCAGCAGCCCTACCCGCCCCAGCAGGGGCAGCAGCCCTACGGCTACCCGCAGGGACAGCCGCAGCCGTACCCGCCTCAGCAGGGGCAGCCGTACGGCTACCCGCAGCCTCCGCAGGCCGCTTGGGGCCAGCAGGCGGGGCCGTACGCGGCCCCGGCGCAGGGGCAGCACCTCTGCCGGCTCTGCGGCGCCGCCCCCGCCGCGAACGTGACCGTCCGCGGCCACCAGGGCATTCTCATCCTGATGCGGTTCCTCCACGTGAAGGGCCCGCTCTGCCGTAATTGCGGTATTCACGTGCAGCGGAACATGACCGGAAAGACTCTCTGGCAGGGCTGGTGGAGTCCGTTCTCGCTGTTCATCTTCACGCCCTTCACCCTTATCTGGAATCTCGTGGTGCGGGCGAAGCTGAACAAACTCCCGGCCCCCGGCCCGGGTGCGCCCGGTATGCAGCTCGACCCGGGTGTACCGCTGCGCAAGCGCCCGGAGGCGTTCGGCGCGCTGATCCCGGTGGCCTATGCGATCTTCCTGTTCATTCAGATCGCCCGGGGTTCCTGAGGGCAGGCCGTGGCGAAGGATTACGACAGCCAACTCCTGGAGTCCGTCTCGGTACGGCGCCGCCGTATGCGCGACGCCCTGCTCCACGGCGCCCAGCGGGCCCGTCGCACGGCGGACGAGAAGCTCGGCAAGGTATTCGCCGGAATCGCCGTCGCCGCCGTGCTCTGCGCCGGCTGCGTGGGCTGGTCGTTCATTCAGCACACCCTCGCCCAGCAGAAAGAACAGCAGAAACAGCAACAGCAGCGGTATGCGCCACCGGCGCCGGCGCCTTCCAAGATGCCTGCTAAAGGAACGGGCAAAGTGACCGAGCCGGACGGGTGATAGGTTCGGGCGCGTGGTGAATGTGGGGGCGAAACAGCGCACGGAATTGAGCAGGATCACCCTCGTCGGCGAACGGCGCCGCGTCGATCTGGTTCTGCCCGCGAACGAGCCGATCGGACGGCTCCTCCCGGACGTCCTGCGACTGCTGGACGACAAGGTGGGCGACCGCCCGGCCGCCCGGCACCTCGTCACCGCCGACGGCACGGTCCTGCCGGGGGACGGCAGCCTCGCCGACGCCGGGGTTCCCGACGGCGCCGTGCTCCGGCTCGTCCGGGTCCATGACGCGCCGTCCGCACCCGTCGTGCACGACGTCACCGACGAGATCGCCGAGGACCTGGACGTCCGCGCCTGGCGCTGGCGGCCCGAGGCGCGGCAGTGGACGGCGAGCCTGGCCACCGTCGCCCTGGCCGTCACCGCCGGTGTGCTGGCCCGCGCGAGCCTCGGACCGGCCGCCGTTGCCGCCGCCCTCGCCGGGATCGCCGCGCTGGTGGCGGCCGCCGGCGCGGTGGCCGCCCGGACCGGAAACCAGGAGGCCGCCCGGACCGGAAACCGGGAGGGCGGCCGCGAACTCGGCACGCCCCTGATGCTCGCCGGCGGCGCGCTCGGCACCCTCGCCGCGTGGACCGCCGCCGACGCGCACGCCTGGCACGCCCCCGCCCGCCTCGGCGCCGTCGCCGGCGCGCTCGCCCTCCTCCTGACCCTGCTCGGGCTGTTCTCACGGCTCGGCAAGGGCGGACTGATCGGCGCCGGCGCCCTCGTGGCCACCACCGGGGCCTGGGAGGCCGTCGCGGCGCTCCAGCACGACCCGGCACGCGCCGGGTCCGTCATGGCCGTCGTCTCCGTCGTCGTCCTCGGCCTGCTGCCCCGGCTCGCGCTGATGGCCGCCGGACTCACCGCACTCGACGACCGGCGCTCCGGCGGCGCCTCCGTCAGCCGCCACGAGGTCGAGACCGCGCTCGCGGCCACCCACCGGGGCCTGGCCCTGGCCACGGTCGTCGTCGCCGCGTCCGGCACGGCCGGCGGACTGCTGGCCGTCACCGCCCCCACCGGGTGGACGGTCGCGCTCACCGGCCTCCTCGCCGTCGTCCTGCTCTCCCGCGCCCGCGCCTTCCCGCTCGTCGCCGAGGTCGTGGCCCTGCTGGCCGCCGCCCTGGTGCTGCTCGTCCGCCTCACCGTGCTGTGGGCCGGTCACACCCACGGCGCGCCCTACGGCCCGCTGGCCGTGCTCGCCGCCGCGGCCGCCGTACCGCTGGCCGTCCTCGCGATCCGGCCCCCCGAGCACGTGCGCGTCCGGCTGCGCAGGGCCTTCGACCTCGTCGAGACCGTCGGCGTCATCGCGCTGTTCCCGCTGGCCGTCGGGGTGTTCGGCGCGTACGGACGCCTGCTCCACCAGTTCTAGTTCCAGGAGAGACACATGTCCCAGGACGACTGGCAGGGCGACTGGCAGGGCGATGTGCTGCGCAGCCTGCGCGGTCTGACGGACGGGCTGGACGGGCTGGACAGGCTGGGCACGCCCGGCGAGCCGGCCGACCGCCGGCCCGCACCGGAACCCCCGGTCCCGCCCGCACCCGCGCCCGCACCCGTCGCGGAGCCCGTGCCGCGCCCCCTGCCCACGCCCGTCACCATGGAACTCCCGCTCCCGGACGAGCTGGTCAAAGGCAAACCGCTGAGCGGCGACTCCGCCGCCCGCCGCACCTCCCGCTCGCTGCGCCGCCTCGTCGGCTCCTCGGCCACCCGCGAGGTGGAGGAGGCGACGCGCGTCGCCCAGGCCCTGCAACAGCCCCTCACCACCGGCCGGCAGATCGTCGTCACCAGCATCCGCGGCGGCGCCGGCAAGACCACCGTCACCGCGCTGCTCGGCCGCACCTACGCGCACTACCGCCAGGACCCGGTCCTGATGCTGGAGGCCGACCCCGCGCTCGGCACGCTGCCCGCCCGGCTCGGTGTCACCAAGGTGCGCTGGACGACCAGCGACCTCGCGCGGATCCTCAACCCCTCGATGCAGCTCACCGACGTCGTCGGCTACCTGGTCCAGCTGCCCGACCGGGGCTGGCTGCTGCCCTGCGGCCAGGGCCGCGTCGGCAACCGGCTGGAACTGGAGGACTACCGGGCCGCGATGGTCGCGCTGCGCCGCTACTTCGGCATCACCGTCGTCGACTGCGAGACCCTGCCCGCCGAGGTGTCGCGCACCGCCCTCGTCGCCGCCCAGGCCCGGGTGCTGGTCACCCCCGCCACCGCCGAGGGCGTCACCAGCACCCGCGCGGTGCTCGACTGGATGGCCTCCCTCGGACGGCCCGGCATGCTCGCCGGAACCGTGGTGCTCGTCACCGCGTCGTCCCCCCACATGACCACGACCCTCGACGTGACCGCCGCGAGCGAACACCTGCGGCTGGACGGCGTGCGGGTCATGACCCTCCCGTACGACCGGCACCTCGCCGCGGGCGGCCCGATCCGCACCGGACTGCTCGGCCAGGACACCCACGAGGCCGTCACCGGACTCGCCGCCGAAGTCCTCACCCGAGCCATGGGCAGGCGAGGCCCGTCATGACCACCCGCACAGTCCACCGCCCCGCCCGCACCACCCGGCCACTGCCGGAGCCCGAGGCGCACACCATCGAGCCGCCGCCCAACCTGCCCGAGGGCAAGACCGGCGGCGCCCTGCACTCCCTCATGCCCATCGCGGGCGTGATGAGTTCCGTCGTCATGATGACGGTCATCCGCAACAGCCAGTTCGCCGCGCTCGGCGCGATCCTGCTGGTCGTCACCGTCGCCGGCTCGGTCGGCATGCTGCTCTCCCAGCGCGGCAAGGCCCAGCGCACCCGCCGCCGGCAGCGCGAGCGCTACCTCGAATACCTGGAGGAACTCCGCGAGGAGCTCGGCGCCGAGGAGCGCGAGCGCCGCGAGGCCGCCCGGGTCCTCGACCCGCCGCCGGAGGCGCTGTACGACATCGTGCGCGACCCCGCCCGGCTGTGGGAGCGCCGCCGCCTCGACGCCGACTTCCTGCGCGTACGCGTCGGCACCGGCAGCATGCCCGTGCGGAACCTGACGGTCGGCCGGCCGGGCGGCGGCGTCCTCACCCCGCCCGACCGCTTCATGCTCAACGAGGCCGGGGCGCTCAAGAATCGTTTCGCCACCGCCGCCGACCTGCCGCTGACCGTCCCCCTCGACGCGGCCGGCGACGTCAGTGTCGTCGGCGACCGCGAGGACGTCCTGCGCGTCGTCCGCGCCCTGCTCAGCCAGACCGCCGCCGGCCACGCCCCCGACGACGTCGCCGTCGCCCTCGCCTGCCCCGGCGAGCGGATGACCGACTGGGCCTGGCTC
Organism: Streptomyces sp. NPDC049577; assembly: GCF_040675635.1. Classification (NCBI taxonomy): domain Bacteria; kingdom Bacillati; phylum Actinomycetota; class Actinomycetes; order Kitasatosporales; family Streptomycetaceae; genus Streptomyces; species Streptomyces sp. NPDC049577. The sequence continues at coordinate 6,154 of NZ_JBFAPH010000120.1, read as the reverse complement.
AAATGGCTGCCCCACACCCTCGACCCCGAGGAGCACGACGGCCCGGTCAGCGCCCGCCGCATCGCCCCCTCGCTCACCGCCCTCGCCCGCCTCCTCGGCCGGGACCTGCGCGCCCGCGCCTCCTACGCCGCCGAGGTGCGCCGCGGACTGTCCGGCGAGAACGCCCTGAGGATGGCGAGCCGGCTGCTCGTCGTCAGCGACGCCTACGGCCTCGACGCAGCCGAGCTGCCCCGCCCCGACGAGACCGTGCCGCTGACCGACATGGGCGTCACCGTCCTCCACCTGGTCGCCGAACGCGTCCAGGAACCCGGCCAGGTCTCCCTGCGGCTGACCGTCGACGGCGACCGCGTCCTGATCGAGGACCTGCGCCGGGCCGAGCCGGTCAGCCGGCACGGCACCGTCGACCCCGTCACCGCCGCCGGCGCCGAGGGCCTCGCCCGGCAGCTCGCCCCGCTGCGCCTGTCCGCCGAATCCCTCGTCGACGCGCCCCTGTCCGGCCCCGTCGACTTCACCGAGCTCCTCGGCATCGACGATGCCGCCGCCCTCGACGTGCGCGCCCTGTGGCAGCCGCGCGGCGAACGCGCCTTTCTGCGCGTGCCCATCGGCGTCGGCGACGGCCGCGAACCGGTCCTGCTCGATCTCAAGGAGTCCTCCGAACTCGGCATGGGCCCGCACGGCCTGTGCGTCGGCGCCACCGGCTCCGGCAAGAGCGAACTCCTGCGCACCCTCGTCCTCGCCCTGGTGGCCGGCCACCCGCCCGAGGACCTCGCCCTGGTCCTCGTCGACTACAAGGGCGGTGCCACCTTCGCGCCCTTCGCCGGTCTGCCGCACGTCGCCGGCGTCATCACCAACCTGGAGAACCAGGCCGGCCTCGTCGAACGCGTCCACACCTCCCTCGCCGGCGAGGTCCAGCGCCGTCAGCAGGTTCTCAAGGACGCCGGTAACGTCGCCGACATCGGCCACTACGCCGCCCTGCGCGAGACCCGCCCCGAGCTGGAGCCGCTGCCGCACCTCTTCGTCGTCATCGACGAGTTCGGCGAACTGCTCACCGCCAAACCCGACTTCATCGACCTCTTCCTCTCCATCGGCCGCATCGGCCGCTCCATCGGCGTGCACCTGCTGCTCTCCAGCCAGCGCATCGAGGGCGGCAAGCTCAAGGGCCTCGACACCTACCTGTCGTACCGGCTCGGCCTGCGCACCTTCTCCGCCGACGAGTCCCGCACCGTCCTCGACACCACCGACGCCTTCAACCTGCCGCCCATCCCCGGCTTCGGCTACCTCAAGGTCGACGTCAGCGCCTACGAACGGTTCAAGGCCGGCTTCGTCTCCGGCCCCTACCGCGGCCCCGCCGTCCGCGACACCGGGGAAACCGGCCCGCTCGTCCTGCCGTACCCGGACTACAACACCCTCGCCGAGCCCGACGCCGCCCCCGGCGACGCCGAACCGGCCATGCGCCACCGCAACCCCGGCCCCACCACGATGTCCGTCATCGTCGACCAGCTCCGCCGCGCGGCCGCCCCCACCCGCGCCATCTGGCTGCCGCCGCTGCCGAAGGCCGTCGCCCTCGACGCCGCGGCCGGGCCCGTCCAGGCCGGCCCGCGCGGCATGCAACTGGCGGTACGGCCCGGCCCGCTGAAGGTGCCCCTCGGCATCCTCGACGACCCCGCCCGGCAGTGGCAGGGCCAGTGGATCCTCGACCTCACCGTCGCCGGCGGCCACGCCGCCGTCATCGGCGGCCCCCAGTCGGGCAAGACCACCCTGCTGCGCACCCTCGCCCTCTCCCTGGCGATGACCCACACCCCGCGCGAGGTCGCCATGTACGGCCTCGACCTCGTCGGCGGCGGCCTCGCCGCCCTCTCCGGCCTGCCGCACGTCGGCGGCATCGCCGGCCGCGCCGACCGCGAACGCGCCGCCCGCACCGTCGAAGAAGTGCGCGGCATGCTCGCCGCCCGCGAGGAGCTCTTCCGCGAGCACGGCATCGACTCCGTCGAGCGGCTGCGCGAACTCCGCGCCGAAGGCCGCCTCCCCGAACTCTCATCCACCGAGATCGTGCTCGTCATCGACGGCTTCGGCGCACTCCGCGACGACTTCGAGGATCTGGAGGACGCCGTCACCGACCTCCTCAAGCGCGGCGGCGGCTACGGCATCCATGTCGTCGCCGCCATGCTGCGCTGGAACGACGTCCGCATAGCCACCCAGGCCACCTTCGGCACCCGCGTCGAACTCCGCCTCAACGACCCCGGCGACAGCAGCATCGACCGCAAACTCGCCGAGACCATCGCCGCCGACGAACCCGGCCGCGTCCTCACCGACGGCAAGCTCTTCGCCCAGACCGCGCTGCCCCGCATCGACTCCCTCGCCTCCACCTCCGAGCTCGGCCCGGCCGTCGAACAGGCCGCCCTGGTCATCGGCTCCTCCTGGTCCGGCGACGGCGCCCAGCGCGTCCGCGTCCTGCCGGCCCGCCTGCCCGCCGGCGCGCTGCCCCCGGTCACCGCCGAGCCGAACCGGGTGCCCATCGGTCTCGACCAGAGCGCCCTCGCGCCCGTCCTCCTGGACCTCTTCCGGCGCGACCAGCACCTGGTGATCCTCGGCGACAGCGAGTGCGGCAAGACCAATCTGCTGCGGCTCGTCGCCCGGGGCCTCATGGACCGCTACGGCGACGACGAGCTCGTCTTCGCCGTCATGGACCCCCGGCGCGGCCTGCGCACACTCGTGCCCGAGGAGTACCGCGGCGGCTACGCCCACAACTCCCGGCTCTGCGGCGCCCTCGCCACCGGCATCGCCGCCGAGCTCGAGAAGCGCATGCCCGACGACCTCACCGCCCAGGACGCCCTCGCCTCGGGCACCTGGTTCTCCGGGCCGCGCATCGTCATCCTCGTCGACGACTACGACATCCTCACCACCGCCGGGCAGCAACCGCTCGCGCCCTTCCTGCCGTTCATCCCCTCCGCCCAGGACATCGGCCTGCACTTCGTCGTCACCCGGCGCGTCGCCGGCGCCTCGCGCGCCCTGTACGAGCCGTTCCTGATGACCCTGCGGGAGAGCGGCACCACGGCCGTCGTCATGACCGGCGACCGGCAGGAGGGCCAGCTCTTCCCCGGCGTCCACGCCTCGGCGCAGCCGCCCGGCCGGGGCACGCTCGTCCGCCGCGGCGAGGCGACCCGGCTCATCCAGACCGCACTCGCGCACGACACTCCGGCCCACGGGGGGACAGCATGACCAAGGACGTGATCGCGCTCACCGAGCGGATGCCGGACGCCTGGAGCGTCCTCGCCGGCCTGCTCGCCGGCGGCCCCGACCTCACCGTCCGGAGCACCGGCGAGGGGGCCGTGGCCCAGCTCTGCGACGCCGACGGCCGCCCGCTCCTCTCCGTCGAGGCCCCGCTGCTCCTGAACGTCCCCGGCGAGGCCGCCCGGCTCCTCGGCATCGAGGAGAGTGCCGGCTCCGTCTGGTGGACCGAGGCCCGCGCCTCCACGGCCGTGCCGCTCGCCGAACGCCTCGCCGGCGCCTTCGCCGGACGTCTGACCACGCTCCTCGGCGGCGCCGTCTGGCCGCCCGGCGCGCCCGGCTCCGAGGACCCCGCCCACCCCGTCGACACCTCCGGCATCACCGCCGTGCCCGAGCCCGCCGCCGCGCAGCCGGCCGTCGACGTGCTCACCGACAAGGTCGCCGTCGTCCTCCAGGACCGCCCCGTCATCGCCATGACCAGCTGGCTCTCCGAGGCCCTGCGCGCGGTGCTGGCCGGCGACCGCGCCCTCCAGATCGTCACCCCCGGCCACTGCCGCCTCTCCCTGCCCACCCGCACCCTGCTCAGCGGCCCGCCCATGCGCTGGGTCGTCCAGGACGAGCGCACCGGCTACTACGACGGGCTCTCCGGCGCGGTGCTGCGCTGGCAGGACGGCGCGTTCCAGGTCGCCAAGGACAGCGACGGGCAGACGCCGGTCGCCCCCGCCTTCACCGAGGCCGGGCGGACGGACGAGCGCCAGCTCCTGCTCTCCTTCCGCACCCGGCACGCCGCCGAGGCCACGCTCGTGCTCGGCGGCGCGCTGGAGACCGCCTGGCAGACCCTGACCGGCGCACCCCCGGCCGGCTGGGGCACCGCCGAACCGGCCAACCTCCCCTGGTCACGCCGCCGGCTCACCGACCTGGCGTACGAGCGGGCGCCGCAGCCCACCTGGACCGTGGTCGTCGGCTCCCCGGACCGCCCGGCCCTCGCCACCCTGCGCGTCATCCGCACCCCGCACGGCGTCGAGGAGGACATCACCCTGGCCCTGGGCCACCGCGCGGGCGAGAAGCCACCGCTGGACGCGATCGAGGACCTGGCGGGCGCGCTGGCCGCCGAACACGGCCTGCTGACCCTCCTGTGCCAGCTCCGCGAGGCACGCGCCGACCTCTCCGTCCCGCCCCGCTTCGAACGGCCCCCGGTCCCGGTCGCCTTCGCCCTGGGCGCGGCGGAGGTCCAGGAACTGACCGCAACCGGCGCATCCCCGATCACCCCCACCAGACCGGGGCCGGCGTACTACTACGCGCTGGGCGACGGGGAGTCGCCGGAGGCCTGGACGAGGTTCGAGAGCCTCCTGAAGCATCTGCGCAAGGACTCTTGAGGGGCCGGCCCCCGACCGGCCCGCCGCCTACCGCCGGAACGCCCAGTTCATGCGGGGTTCCATCACGAACCGCAGAGCCCGCCGCACAGGCGGGCTGCACAGGACGGTGATCATGACGATCGCCAGCACCGTCACCAGCACCTCGCCCTCCGGCCGGCGGACCCACGGGGCGAGGTCGTACCACTCCTTCCACCGCGACAGCTTGATCAGGAAGCCGTGCAGCAGGTAGCCGTAGAGCGTTCCCGCGCCGAGGGTGGTGAACCAGACCTTGTGGCGCGGCACCCAGGCGAAGAGGGAGGCCGTGAGCAGGGCGGCGATGCCGAAGAGGACGAAGGTCATCACGGGGGCCGCCCAGGACGAGTGGTGCAGGCTCTTCACGCTGTAGTTGTGGTAGAGCCACCCCTCGTCGAATCGCGGAGCGACCCAGTACGCCAGGGCGATCGCGGAAGCGAACACCGGCACGGCCGCGATCCGCAGCCACCGGCGACGGAAGAGCTCGAAGTGCTCGGCCTTCATGTGCAGCCCGATGACGAAGTACGGCAGGAACTGAAACACCCGCATCAGATCGAAGTCACCGCCGATGTCCGGCGAGAGCATGGCCAGGATCGCGATCGCGAACGCGACCGGCACCGGCCAGCGGATCAGCTTCCAGATCGGCGTCGTCAGCCGCCAGACGAACAGCGCGGTCAGGAACCAGTTCAGGTACCAGGGGTTCGTCAGCGAGACGGGATCCGCCGGCGCGTCCGGCTCCAGCCAGTGCTGGAAGTACGTGTACGCGACCTCGAAGATCACGTACGGCACGACGACACCGGTGATGAGCCGCTTCACCTTCGCGGGGCTGAAGTCGAAGCCCCGGGAGAAATAACCCGATATGAGGATGAACGCGGGCATGTGGAACGCGTACACCGTCAGATAGAGCGCCATCGCGGCCCGGCTGCTGTTGGTCAGCGGTTCCCAGGCGTGACCCAGCCCGACCAGCACGATGGCCAGGTACTTCGCGTTGTCGAAGAAGGGGTCGCGACCCGTCGCGGCGGCGGGTGACGGGTGAGTGGCGTCCGCCGTGCGGGACGTGGCGGTGGAGGACATTCGACGCACCCTAGCCTACGAATGACTACCGGGCCCCTGGCCTTACCCCGATGAATCGTCACGCCTCCCCCCAACCAGCACAGTTGGTGGCACGATGGGGGAGCGAGTGGGGGCGTGCGGAGGGCATGACTCCCGGAGGCCGGCCAGGTGTTTCCGACCGAAGGTGTGATCTGTTGTGGCCATTTCACTGTCTGTGGTGCTGCTCCTGGCGATCATCCTGGTGGTGATGATCCGCAGCAACAACATCAAGGCGGGGCCCGCGATCGTCGCCATCCTCTTCGGCTTCTTCCTGGCCTCCACGGGCATGGCGCCGTCGATCCACCGCTTCCTGAACTCGATCGCCGAGACGATAAACGGCATCAAGTTCTGAGCTTGATCTTTAACCTGTGCGGCGTGGGCGAGGGGTCGTGGACTTCTTCGATTTCGGTTTCGCGGTGTCTGTTTTGCGTACTGTGTGCACGTCA
>NZ_JBFAPH010000119.1:0-17471 GCF_040675635.1 Streptomyces sp. NPDC049577 | reverse complement strand
CTGCCCCCGGCCTTGGTGCCGGCGTGGAGGTTGCGGTAGTAGGAGATCCGGCTGCCCAGGGCGTAGCCGGTCTCGTCGACGTACTCCTTCTCCACCCCGGCCAGGGAGCCATGTTCGGCGACGTAGCGGTCGCAGGCGGCGATGAACTTCTTCCAGGTCGTCGACTCCTCGTCGAAGCTCATGCCGAGCTCCTCCAGCGAGGCGCGTTCGGCCGGGTCGAGGCGCCCTTGGGTAGCGTTGCGGCGCACCCGCTGGAGGCGTTTGCCGAGGGGGTAGCCGTCGGGGGTGCAGTAGGAGCCGGGGACGAGGAGGTCGCCGTGCTCGGCGGCGTACTGCTGGCAGGCCGCATACAGCTGCTGCCAGCGCAGGTCCCGGGTGTCCCACACCATGCCCAGGCCGTCGAGGGTGCGGCGCACGTGCTCCGGTACGCGGTGGCGGTTGCTGCGGGTGTGGTTGATCTTCTGGCCGAGCGGGTAGCCGGTGGGGGAGGTGTAGGTCTGTGGCACCAGGACGTGCCCGAGCTCGCTTTTGAAGGCTCGCAGCTCGTCGAGGAAGCGCTGCCACGGCAGGTCGGTGGTGTCCCAGACCATGCCGATCTTCTCCAGGGCCTCGACGCGGTCGGGGCGCAGCCAGCCCTTGCGCCGGTGCTGGCGGGCGTTTTGGATCCAGTGGCCCAGGTGGAAGCCGTCGTCGGTGACGTGGGTGGCGGGGACGTTGAGGTGGTGGTTTTCGGCGGCGAAGGCGCGGGCGTGGCCGTAGCCGGTCCACCAGGCAGAGGTGGTCTGGCGCACGGTCAGCGCGGTGAGCTGGCGCAGCAGGTCGTCGCTGGTGCCGGGGGGAAGCTGGAGGGTGATGCGGGAGGGCAGCTGCGGGTTCTCCTGGTGCTCCTTGGTGCGCTGGGTGTCCAGCTCGATGCCCAGGCTTTCGTCGTGGGCGCGCAGGGCGCGCAGGACCTGCCACAGGGTGCGGAAGTCGCCCGGCTCCAGGTCGCCGATGCTTTCGGTGGAGTCGGGCACGACGATGGGGACGATCACGGTGGCGGTGCCCGAGGTCTCGCCGGAGCGGCGCAGGGCCCGGCCGACGGCCTGGACGATGTCGACCTGGGAGCGCTTGGGGTGGGTGAACAAGACCCCGTCGACGGCCGGCACGTCCACGCCTTCCGACAGGCACCGAACGTTGGCGATTACGGTCCAGGTGCCGGGCGGGTGGCGCAGGGTGTCCAGGATCTGCTCGCGCTGGGCGTGCGTGTGCTCGCCGGTGATGCGCTCGGCGTGGACCGGGCCGTCGGGCTGCTGGTCGGCGGGGACCCGCCGGAGTGTGCCGGGCAGGGAGCGGACGAATTCGGCGGCGGCCTCCAGGCGGTGGCAGAAGGCGATGACGCGGCGCAGGCCGTGCTGGCGGGCCGCTTTGGCCAGCACGCTCTGTGCGGCCAGGGTGCGAAGGTCCGGACCGCCCGGGGTCTCGACGTGCAGGTGCTCGTCGTCCTGGAGCAGCTGGAGCATCTCGGCCTCGGTGACGCCGGCGATGACCACGCGGTAGTCATCAAGGTGACCCTCGCTGATCGCCCGGGCCCAGGAGTAGGTGAAAAGGACCGGCCCGAAGACGGCCGTGTCCGACATCGTCAGCCCCTGGTGGGTCTGCGCCCTGAAGTCGTCGATGCGCGGGGTGGCGGTCATGAACAGCCGGCGCCGTGCCGGAAAGACGCTCTCGCTGAGGATCTGGCGGGTGGCCAGGTCCGCGCGCCCGGCGAGGTGGTGGGCCTCGTCGTGGACGACCAGGTCCGCCGTGGCGCCGACGTCGCGCAGTGCCTCGGCGAGCCGGTGGGCGGAGAGGTAGGTGGCGACCACCAGCCGCCGGCCGCGCGCGGTGGCGAGCCAGGAGCCGATCTCCGCGACCTCGGTCGTCACGTGCGCGGGGATGTCCCCCAGGTGAGCCGGGGCGTCGGCGACGGTGTCGTCGGAGCAGACGGCCAAGACCGCGTCCACCCGCGATGCGGCCCGCCACGCGTGCACCGTCTGCGCGACCAGCGCGAGCGAGGGGGGCAAGGACGACGAGCAGACCGTCACCGGGCACCAGGCGGGCAGCGGATAACACGGAAATGAGGGTCTTGCCGGAGCCGCAGGCCGCATGCAGTTGCCCGCGGCCCCCTTCGGCCAGGCCGGAAGCGATGGCCTCGACAGCCTCGTGCTGGTACGGGCGCAGCGTGATGCCCCGGTTCATGCGTGTGCCCCTTCCTCAGCGGCGGGCAGCAGGCCGACCCGGCGCAGTGCCTCGTCGAGGTCGTGGCCGGCGAGCCGCAGGCTCACCGCTGCCTCCACCACGGCGAGCGCGCGCAGACGCGGCCAGCCCGCCACGATCTCGGCAAGCTCCCGGCGCTCCTTGCCGGGTCCGTCCTCGTCGTCGGCGTAGGCGTCGGCGATCTCGGCGGCCAGCAACTGCGGGGCCTGGACAATCCAACGGAAGTCCAGGGCCAGGCCGCGGACCGCCTCGACGACCATCAGGACCTGCCGGCGGGTCAGCTGCTCGGCGGCCTCAGCAAGCTCCGCGGCGGTGAGCTGGTAGTAGGCGTACAGGTCACGGGCGGCCACCGTGCCGGGATTGACGTACCCGTGCGGCTCGGACGGGCCGCCAGCCAGCGGATTGCTGCGCGTGTCGGGGTGGGCGCGGCGAGCCTCGATCAAAGCGTCCAGCGGGGGCACGGCACGGAACTTGACGACGGGCGAGGGCATCTCAGCTCATTTCAGCGTGAAGGAAGGGGGCCGCCCCAGCAGCGAGGCGGCCCCACCAGGGGCAGGAGAAGAAAGGGGTCAGTGAGCGGCGAGCAGGACGGCCACGCGCTCGGCCTCGTCCCTGTCCAGGACGCCCACCTCCCAGGCCACCTCGCCAGGCAGGTCCTCGGCGTCCTCCTGCGGAGCAACGACGAGAACCGGGTCCGACTCCTTGCCTGTCACACCATGGCCGGCAGCCCACACCCGCACGTGCTCGGGCACACTCACACCCGCCTGCTCCGGGCGGACGGCCGCCACCGGCTGCGCCCCACGCACCACCGACCAGAAGACGTCCACGGGCCCGTTGAGCTCATCCCGCACAGCCCGCAGATGCTCCCCCAGCCCCCGGATGACGGCCGTCGGCTGCTCCTGGTCCGCGCGGAACTCCTCCAGCAGCCGCGCCTCGATCCGCTCCAGTTCCTCATCGCTCGTCCGTGCGGTGATCCCGGCTTCCTCGGCCGTCCACGCCTCGCCGATGCTGTCCATGTCCCACAACTCGATCGCGCCGTCTTCGCCCAGGTCCGCGTCCTCGACCAGCGCCTTGATTGTCTCCTCGGCGTCCTGGGCGTCCTCGTCCAGCACACCGACCCGGTTGTGGCCGTTCCACTCGATCGACGCGCCATCCAGGACGCGCTGCGCGAGCGGCGCGATCCGCTCCAACAGGCGGTTGGCGCCCTCGGCCGTCGGGATCACCCGCTCGCCGCTGTAGTCCTTGCCGGTGAGGCAGTAGCGGCGCGTGCGGCCGTTACCGACCTCCGCGGGACGGGCGTTACCGACCTCCGGGTCGTAGGAGGCGTACAGCACGCCGTCCTCCAGATCGAGCTCGACGAAGACCGGCTGCGGCTCGGCCTGCTGGTCGTAATGCCGGTACAGCTCCTCGGTGTTCACGCAGTAGCTCAGCTGTACGGTGGTGACGGTCATGGGGATCACAGCTCCCTGTGTCCAAGGCCGACCGGAGTGCCCGCTCCGGTCGGCCGTTCTCGTTCCGACACGCCCGACTGTGCCACAGCTGTGCCACAGCCGGGGGGAGAATGCCGAAACTTTCTCAGAGCGACGGCGTTGAGCGAAGGGACCACGGGCACTCCGCACGCCGCGCTACCGGTCAACTGCCGAGGGGCAGGCACTCAAGTCGTCTAGGCGTTCTGCTTCGCACGCAGGGAGGAACGCCCGGCGTGCCCTCGCCGCGGCGCGGCGGGTGTTCCACCAGGCCCATGGTGGATTCGCGGTCGCCGAGCCAGCAGATCTCGTAGTGCAGGGATGGGGGGCTGCCCACAGATGAGCGCGCAGGAGATCAGGCAAAGCAGCATGAGCGGGAGCCAGGGCACCGCGTCTGACCAGACCGGTGATGAGTCGTGGTGGACGGCGGCGATGGCACGAGAACCTGACCAGGAAGAGCCTGGGCAACGTGACGCCGAGGACTACCAGTGGGAGGACCCCGATAGCTGGCTCTACTGGTCCGATGGGCCTTGCCCTGTGCATGATCCCGACGTCGACCATCCGGACTACGACGTCCAGCTCGACTCTTGTGTCTGCTCGCTCGACCTCTACCAAGCGCCGCGGCGGACGGCGTGCTCTGTGGACCGGTGTGCGGGTCCGTCCCATTGCAGGTGATGTAGGCCATCTGGGCGTATCTCCCGAATCAGGGGCCTGTTGGCAGGGCGGCCACTGTCGTCGTGCCCTCGGGAGGCACCCGTGCGTCTGCGCTCCGCTCTCGTCTCCACCCTCGCCGCCGTCTCCGTCACCCTGGTCGCCGCCCCTGCCCCCGCCCAAGCCGGAAGTCCCGCGCACCGCGCGCCGGGCGACTCGGTGACGATGCGCCTGTCGGAGGCCGTCGCGGCACTGCCCGCGGCCGAGGAGAGCCGCGCCGGGTACGTGCGCACAGCCTTCCGGCACTGGATCGATGCGGACCGGGACGGGTGCAACACCCGCAAAGAGGTGATCATCTCGGAGGCGGTGGAGGCCCCGCAGGTGACGCAGCCGGGATGCGTATTGACCGGCGGCCAGTGGTTCTCGCCCTACGACAACGTGACGGTCGAGGATGCCGGCGCACTCGATGTGGACCACGTCGTCCCGCTCGCCGAGGCCTGGGACAGCGGGGCCTCGACGTGGACGCCGGCGGAGCGCGAGGCATACGCCAATGACCTCGGCGACGAGCGCGCGTTGATCGCGGTGTCCGCGCGGTCCAATCGCCAGAAAGCCGACAAGGACGTCGCCGAGTGGCTGCCCACTGCGGGCTATGTCTGCCGGTACATCACGGACTGGACGGTGGTGAAGACGCGCTGGCAACTGAGCGTGGACCCGGCGGAGCAGGCGACGCTGGAGCGGCTGTCCCGCTCCTGTCCCGACGAGACGATCACCGTGCAGCACGCCCGCTAAGACGCAAGGCGGCCCCCGCCCATTCGGGCGGGAGCCGCCTCACGCAGACGCGGCACACCCTGGCGCAGGGCGCCGTCAACGGCGGCGCGTGTAGACCGCCGGGCCGGTCTCGCCTTCGCGTGCCGGCAGGAGCTCGGCGGCGCTGCTCAGCACCCGTTCAGCACGGCGGCGAGCTTGTCCTTCTCGGCCGCGTCGACGGTCAGGTTGTACTGGTGCTTGACCGTCACCCACATCTCCGCGTAGGTGCAGGCGTAGCCCTTGAGCGGCGGCATCCACTGCGCCGGGTCCTTGTCGCCCTTGATCTGATTCACACGGTCGGTGACCGCGATCAGCTGCGAGTGGGTGAGATCGTTGGCGAACGCCTGCCGCTGCGAGGTCGTCCACTTGTCGGCGCCGGAGCGCCAGGCCTGGGCGAGCGGCACGATGTGGTCGATGTCGATGTCGGCGGCGTTGTGCCAGGTGGCGCCGTCGTAGGGGGAGTACCAGGTGCCGGAGACCGCGGCGCACTTGGCGTCCTGCTGCACGTCCTGGCCGTCGCGCTTGAGTACGACTTCGCGCGTATTGCACTGGCCGTACTGGGTGATCCAGTGCGGAAACTTGCTGCGGCTGTAGCCGTCCACGCTGGTCTCGGGCGCGACCGTGAGCTGGCTGAGGTAGGTACGCGCGGTGCCCGCATCGGCGGGGGCCGGCGGAGCGGCCTGGGCGGTGGGACCGGTGAGGACAAGGGTGCCGACGAGCGCGGCCAGGCCGCCGGCGATGGCGGTACGACGCGCGTAGACGCTGCGCATGGAGAACTCCCTGCTGGTGGTGGGGGCTTACCGCGCGAGCTGCGGCAAGGCTGGCGACGAGGGGTGTCTGGGGGGTGATCGCTAAGCAACAGGGTGGCGACGCGCGCATGCCAAAACAAGGGGGGTGTGCCCTATCCCGCAATTCCGAGAAGAGGTTGCGCAACCGCTCTTGTCGCGCTGGGGGCGTGCGCGGTGCGCACGAGGAGGAGTGCGCCTGTTGAGGTTCCGTAACACGCTCGGTGATCCTCTGCCCTGCGGCGAGCGCCGAGGCCAGAGTGATCTGCCCCGGCGCTCGCCGGGGCCTTGAACCGTTGGCGCCGGCTGCTCGGCCGCGCCTTGAGAGGGGTCTTCATGTCTCGTCTTGTCAGCCGGCTCGCAGTGGCGGCTGCGGCTTCCAGTGCCCTGGCCGCTGTGGCTGCCGTGCCGGCCGCGGCCTCGCCCGCGGTGGGCTTCGGCGCGATCCAGTACGACAGCCCCGGCAAGGACACCCGATCGAACGCGTCCTTGAACGCCGAGTGGGTGACGATCACCAACCGCTCCGACCGTGCCGTCGATCTGGGCGGCTGGACACTGTCGGACGCATCGCGGCACACCTACCGCTTCCACCTGAAGCTGGGCGCCCACCGGTCGGTGAAGGTCCACACCGGCATCGGCCGGGACACGGCCGCGGACGTGTACTGGGGCTCGCGCGCCTACGTGTGGAACAACGACCGCGACGCGGCGACCCTCAAGGACTCGCGCGGCCGAGTGGTCGCGGTGAAGTCCTGGCGGTAGCCGCCCGCAACAGAGCCCCCGCCCATGCTGGGCGGGGGTGATCAGCCGTGGTCAGGTTGGCCGCGCCGGGATGGGCGTGGTCTAGAAGGGCGGTTCGCTGGAGTAGTCGGCGGGATCGTGCTCGCGGTGAGGCTCGGCCGGCGCGTCGTTGTAGCCGTCCGGGGGCTCCGGGTCGGGGTCCTCGTCGCGGTAGTCGGTCCGGTCGTCGTGGGGCTCCGGCTCCGGCTCCGGGGGAGCGGGGCAGGCGCAGGACTCGGGGTCGAGGGCGCCGCAGTGGCAGCAGTGATCAGGAGTGATCTCGCCGGTGCCGCCGCATTCGATGCAGTTGTCGGAGCCGGTGGGATCGTCGCCGGTGCCGTCGCATGCGTGGCAGTCGTCGGGCTCGTCGCAGATGCCGGCCGGGCACGTGTCGGTGGTCAAGTTGCTCTCCCTCGATGCGGTGGTTAGGGCGTGGTCCGGCGGCGAGGAAGCGAGTTGGTGCGCGGTCGTGTGTCCGGCCGCCGGACCGGTCTGTGGTCAGCCGCTGGTGGCTGCCTGGTCGGGGGGCTTCGGCCTCCAGCGGTCGACGACCCGCCATGCGTGGCCGGTGGGCTCGTGGCAGTGCCACTTGCTGCCGATGGTGTGGCTCGCCTCCCACGAGCAGCGGACGATGCGCAGGCCGCGAATCCTCCAGGAACGGCAGCGCACCTCAGGCGCGGGCACGGTGGTCTCCTAGGGGGTGTCTGACGGGTCTGCGCGGCGTCGCGACGCCTGGCACACACGCTCGCGGCGGTGCCGTCAGCCGCCGACGCTCCGCGTGGACTCCCTCTTCCACCTTGCGAGCACAGGTACCAGACGCCGCTTCTTCTCCCACGGCGACCCATCGGACACCCCCTAGTGCTGGCTGGGCCTCACCCCACCTGTGGCCAGCCCGGCTTGCATTTGCGTGACAGAGTTCTCGATGCTTGCCTGGAAGGTAGGGAAGAACTGCACCGCCGGAAAGTGAAAGAGGTGGCTGCCATGTGTCTCGTGACGGATCCACGAATCGACGGTGGCCCCATCGATGACGATAATTACGGGTTTACGGTCACATACACAGCTCAGTTCGATCCAGGGGAAATAGGGATTCAGTTTCACGAGTACATCTTTCTTCGAGAGAATGACCAGGGAGCACCGTTCGGCGGTGGAAACGACAATCTCACATCGCCGGAGGAAAAGATCTTCACGGCCACTAGCCAGTCCATGAACCGGCAACGGGACATTGCAATCCCGAGGGACGTCGCGGACACGGAGTCTGGCCACGAGGAGATCTATGCCGAGATCTCGTTGCGCTCGGAAATGAATCTAGATCCTGCCGTGGGGCCCGACTGCCGGAACCACTCGAGTGCAGGAGACTTCAACCCATAGAAAGTCGCGTTGGTTGACCGGGTGAGTGAGCTGTCGCCCGAGCGATCACCCGGACCGCGGCCCGCATGATCGCCCGGGTGGCAGGCAGCGCAGGGCCCCTCGGCCGATCCGGACGGGCCGGGCGATGGTGGGTTGAGGGGCCCGGCGGGCGGGCGGCCGCCGGGCCGGGGGCGTCAGTCTTCGGAGCCGTTGAGCTTGTGGCGGACCGCTGCCAGAACCTCGTGGGCGCGAGTCGGAGCGAATTCCAGGTCTCGCTTGACCAGGGTCCCCGGGCGCATGGAGACGAGGGGTTCGAGGGTGGCGAGGTCGAAGTAGCCCCACTCGGCGCCGCGTAGGTCGCCGTTGAGGCAGACCCAGCCGAACGCCTCTCCGGATCGTGGGTTCAGCTCGGCGACGTACCAGTGGCTGGAGTCCAGGAAGTAGTGGGCGTAGAGGGTATTGTTCTCCGGCTCCTCGTTGTCCTGCGCGTAGAACGCGGGGATCTCGCGGAGTTCGTCGGCTGTGGGGAAGAAGCGGTGGCCGCGCAGCTGGCGGTGGACCTCGGTCATGTCGCTGATGAGCTTCCGCATGGTCCTGCCTTTCGTGATGCCGGTTCTGGCCTGTTGGGGCGGCCGGGGACCCGGCCGCCGTGTCGGATTGGTCAGGCGGCGAGCTTGAAGTCGATGGCGAGGTCCCGAGTGGCCTTGTAGGTGCGGAGGGCGGTGTACAGGGCGGGGTCGGTGGGGGCGTAGACGTGGACGTGGATCCACTTGCCGGTCGAGCGGTGCTGCGCCCAGACCTTGATCGCGTCCGTGCCGAGGTGGGCGGCGCGGTAGGCCTTGGCGACGTGCCGGCCGTACCAGGAGCGCTGTCCGTCGGGCAGGTGGTCGGCGCCGAGGCGGTCGAGGAGGTCGCCGGTGCGGATGAGAGCGCCGGTGTCGACGAGGTGGGCGATGCGGCCGGAGAGGGTGCGGTAGCCGAGGTCTTTGGTGGCGGTGCGGGCGGCGGTGATGGTGCGGCGGATGTGCAGCTTCACGGTGTTCCCCCTGACGCTCGGTGTACGTACACCATACCGCCTGGTGTACGTACACCGCAAGGGCTTCTGTGGATTTCCCGTACGTACACCCCGTACTGTTTGGACCATGCCAAACGCGCCACGAACCCAGCACCGCTCGGTCCGAATCTCCGACGAGGATTGGGCCGACCTGGCAGCGCGCGCTCCAGGTGGCGACCGCGCCAGCGCCATCAAGGACCTGATCGCCTGGTACCTGCGCCGCCCTGGCGCGAAGCTGCCGGAGCGCCCGCCTGTCAGCCCGTCTTCTGAGCCTCCAGCAGACGGCGCATGACTGTCGGCCTGGCCGCCTTCCTGCGCGCCCGCCTCGATGAGGACGAGCGGATAGCCCGCGCAGCCTTCCCCGCGTCCTGGGTTCGGCACGAGCATGTCGCCGGCGTTCATGCTGACGATGCGGAAGAAGGTCGCCAGTACGGTACGGCGGTCGCCGACTGCCGCCGGGTGCCGGACGGGTACGGCGTGCCGAACGCGCTTCACATTCACCGGCATCAGCCCGCGCGGGTCCTCGCCGATGTCGAAGCGCACCGGGCAGTCCTCGACCTGTACGAGAACCCGGAGACGAGCGAGGCGCTCCCCGACTCCCTCAACCGCCTGACCACGTCCGTGCAGCGCCACGTGCTCGGCGATGTGGTCCGCCTTCTTGCCCTGCCGTACGCCGGCCATCCCGACTACCGCGACGAGTGGCGGCCGTAGAGGCAGCCGGCCGCCTGCGCGCGGGTCGCCCTTACTCATCGCTGCTTCCACGGCAGGGGCAGTCGCGCCGGGCCTCGCCGTCGGCCGCCGCGTCCAGCCCCCGTGTGCCGGCGTCGCGGGAAGCCAGCTGGTGCGCGAGGGACAGCAGCGCGTCGGCCGCGGCTTCGCGGACGGCTGTCCGGACAGTGTCCAGGCTGGTCAGGGGCGGCCCCGCGGTGCCGAGGAGCCCACGCTCGTAGGCGATCGCGACAGCATGCGCGCGCTGATGAGCGCCCAGCTTGACGAAGGCCCGCCGCACCCGCGAGTTCACGGCGGCCGGGCTGATGCCCAGCGCACGGGCGGCTGCGGCGTCGGTCATGCCCTTGCTGATGAGCTCCAGGACCTCGAGCTCCCCGGCGGTCAGCGGCTCTCCTTCGGCGGGGAGCGGGTGTGCGGCCATGGTCAGGTCCCGATGTCGTCGAGGGGCTCGTGGGCCGCAGTGCGGCGGAGGGCGGCGGCGAGTTGGACCCGATCGCGGAGGAGGTGCTCGACGTGCTGCTCCAGGAGCCGGCCGTCGGCCGGGGTGAGGGTGCCGCGGCTGGCCTTGGAGAGCAGGACGAGCAGCGCGTTCCGGAGGGCTGTGTCATCGGTGTCCGGCCGTGTCCAGGTGGTGTCCGCCGAGGTCGCGGTGGTGCTGGCGGGCGCGGTGGTCAGGGGTGTCCGGGGGGTGTCCGGGCTGGTGTCCGTCCAGATGATGCGGGTGCCGTCGGCGTGTCCGGGGCCGGTCAGGTCGTTGATGCCGTGGTCCCAGAAGTCGGCGGACGGGTAGGGGCCGCGCCATCGGATGGAGGCGCTGCCGTCGGGCCACAGCACGCCGTCGGCGGCGATGCGGCCCGCAGCGCGCAGCAGGACGAAGGTCCGCGGCGGGGCGTGATCGGCTGTAGGGCCGTCTGCGGGCCTCGTGGTGGCCGCGTCGACACCTGGGGCCACCGAGGGGGCGAGAGGCGCCTGTGCGCCCGTCTGGGGCTCCTGCGGGGCCTGTTGAGGGGTGATCGGGTCCTGGGCACGCTCGTCGTGCTGCTGGGTGTGGCGGGTGGCGACGGGGTCGAGGACGTAGCCGGCCCGCCGCAGCCGGCCGGTCGGCGTGAAAGCCCCGTCGTGCAGCTGCCGCACGGGGACGCGGTCGAGCGTCTCGCCGGACGTGTGGTCGACGATGTCGGCCTTCGCCGCGCCGGGGCGGTAGCTGGTGATGCGGATGCGCCGGCCGGTGTCGACGCGCCGGTAGACCTGGCCGGCCTGGATCGCGTGGCTGGTCATGATGGGGCTACTCCTCCTGGTGGCTGGTGCGGTCAGGCGGTCAGGCGGTGGCGCGTTGTGCGGCGGGGCAGTCGACGGTCGTGTAGTGCACGGCGCCTTCGCCGCAGTCGCAGGGCCCGGACAGACCCTCGTCGTCGCTGTCGTCGGCGACGACGGCGGGCGGGTTGATGCCAAGCGCGCGAAGGACAGCGTTCAGGACCGTCCCCGGGTCCGCGCCTTCCTCTCCGGCCGCGCCCTCGATGGCATGCCAGGCCCGGCTGTGCTCGGACTCGGTGAGGGTGCGGGTGCGGAGGCGAGTATCGGGTCCTGCTGCGCCTCGTCCCGCCGCGCGGCGCAGTTCGCGCGCCACCTCCAGCTCGGTGGCGCAGCTCTGGCAGTCGGATGGCCACTGGGCGGCCACGTCGGCGGCTTCGCGGAGGGCGCCGGCCCGCTGGTCGGACGCGGGCAGCAGGGCCAGCACCGCGTCGGCGAGGCGGTGGTACCTCTCGATCACGCTGCTGGGCAAGCTGCTCTGACCCGGCCCCCACGTGTGGCCGTCGGTGTGAGCGAGGGTCTCGGCGATGTTGATGCGCAGCGTGTCCCGGTCGGGGACGGGCGCCGGGCCGGAAGGAGTGGCGGCGTGCCCGTACAAGCGGGCGGCCTCGTCCCAGGACAGCCATACCCAGTGGTCGTAGTTGCCGGTCGGCCAGCCGACCGCGCGGCCCAGGATTTCCCAGACGCCCCCATCGGCATGCAGGGTGCGGGCCCAGTCGGAGGCCCAGCCGCAGCAGGTGCGGTCCTCGGATACGGCGGACATCGCTTCGAGAAGCTGCGCCCGCTGGCGGTCGATGGCGGTCGGTTCGTTCACAGTCACTCCTGGTGTCTGGTGTGGGCAGGCGGTCAGGCGGTGGCGAGGATCGTGGCGGTCGATGACCACCGGGCGTCGCGGGTCTCGGGGTTGTCCGGGCCGGTGCGGCGCGAGAAGTCCTCACCTGCGGTGACCCGGTACTCGTAGGAGCCGTCGGGCCACGGGCCTTTCACCTCGCGGGTGGTGGCAGTGCCGATGCGGGCGGCGGGCCACTGCTGGCCGTAGTGCCGGGCGCGGGCGCCGACGGGGAGCGGGAGCGTGTGGGTGCGGTCACGGCCGGGCGGCAGACACTGCGGCGGCTTGACGGCGGAAGCGGCCAGCGAGCAGGCGGCACAGTTCGCCGTTGGGGGACTTGGCGTTCGGGTGGAAGTCGATGCCGTCCAACTCGTCGGCGACCTCGTTCAGGACGGTGGCGCGCATGTCGGCAAGCTCGGTGCGGAGGCGGCGGATCTCGGCGGCCATCGCGTCGACGTCCTCACGGGCGTGGGCTGCGGACGGCGCGTACTGGGCGGCCAGAGTCACCAGCCACTCGGGCCAGTTGCTCGTGTCGCCCTGGCGCGCTGTGTAGGACTGCGAGCGGGGCTCGTCGGTCAGTTCGCCGTCCGGACGGACCCAGCGGCCGCAGACGTGGGCGCGCATGCCGGCCGTCTGATAGCGGATCGTGACTTCGCTGGGGCGGACGTGCCCGCTGCCGGACTTGTTCTCGACGTCGGGCTGGCCGGTGACGCGCAGTTCGATGCTCTGGTTCAGCACAGTGGTGGCGGTCTTCTGCTGGTTGATGCGGCTCTCAGTCATGGCGCGGGGTCCTTTCGGGTGGTGGCCTGAGACGGGTCAGGCGCAGGGGTCGAGTTCGGTGATGAGCCCAGCCGTTTCGGCGGTGGGGCAGGGCCAAGGGGTGACGGGGTATTGGCGGCGCCATCCGTCCCACCCTGAGCACCCGATGCACACGTCGATGCCGCCGCGGCGCACAGGTCGGTGAATCTCCGTAAGGGCACTGCGGAGCTGCGCGAGCTCAACTGTCGCCCGCCGAAGGGCCATAGAGGCCCCTGGGCGGCCCCCTGGCGGCTTTTGGGTGAGCTCCCGGACTCCACGCCTTAGGCGGTCCGCTTCGGCCGCCGTGAGGCCGCTGAAGCGCTCTGCGCGGTCGATCAGGTTCAGGAGCTGATCCGTCGTCACCGGCGTTGGCTTCACAGCAGACCGCCGATCACGGTCACGACGACTACCGGCCGCTCACCTTCGGGCGCGGCTTCGACATGGAGGCCGGGCAGGGACGGGTCAACCACATGACGGCGGCCGTCGGGCGTGGTGACGATGAACTGGATGCGCTTGGCCCCATTCGCGTCCGCGCGCAACCACGCTTTGGACACCTCGGCTTCGTAGGTGACTGTGACCCGCTGATCCTTCCGGGCCAGGCTGCGGAGTCGAGCTTCCTCTTCGGTGAGGGCTTGCACGGGGCGGGGCTTCATCTGGGCCATCTGCGTTACCAGCGTGGGCCGCACCCCAGGGACAGGGTTCGCGCAGCGGCAGCCGGGCTTGATGGTGGGCGGCTGGATCTTGCAAGCCTTGTCGCAGCGATTGCAGTACCAGACCTGGTAGGTGGACTCGGCCTCGGGCTTGTTCATGGTCACTCCAAGGTTGTGCGGCGGTCTGGTTAGGTGCCCGGGGCGAGATTCGAACTCGCACTGGACCGCTTTTAAGGCGGCTGCTTCTACCTGTTGAGCGACCCGGGCTCGGTCGGCGCGGTCAGGCGGCGGGTCGCTTCTTGCCGTTCAGCAAGTTGCACAGCCCGCCCGCGCTGTACCCGGTCTCCTCGGCCAGTGCGCGGAGGGTCGCTCCCTGCGCGCGCCGCTCCCGGAGCGCCTCGAGATCCTGCTCTGTCAGCAGCCGACGGCCCCGGTACATCCCCGAGCGGCTCAGCACTCGCTTATCCCGCCGCTGGGGGCGCGGCGTCTCGTGCTCGTGCCACAAGGCGAGGACGGAGCGCCGGGCCTTTCGCAAGCGGGCCGCGTAGGTCGGAAGCGGTAGACGCAGGCTGTCGGCGGCGGCTTGGTGGTCATCGGTGATGGCGAGGGCGGTGAGTGCCTGCTGCTGGGCCAGGGGCAGGCGCGGCCAGACCTGGGCGAGCGCCAGGTGCTCGACCAGGCGCTCGTCCCACGGCGTGTGGCCGGTGGTCTGCCAGTACCGCTGGAATCGGGCCATGGAGCCTTGCCCGAGAGCCGGCTGGCGGAGGTCGTAGCCGCGGTACTTCATCTCGGCTGCGACATGTCGGTTTGCCGCAGACCGGCCCAAGTTGATCAGGTCCTGGCGTGTGAGCGGGGTCTTGGCCGTGATGAGGTGTTCGGTGATCCCAAAACGGACGGCCTCGTAGCGGTCAGTGGTGTCCATGGCCTTGGACCAGCGGTCGATCGCAATGACGAGCCGCGAGAGCTTGTCGATGTCGGTCAGGCTGTAGCCATGCCACAGAGGCACTGCGGTCGGGTCAGTCATGGCCTGCCTCCGACGGTGCAGGATGGGCGGCGATGACTTCACGGATCTGCCGCACCGACGGGGCCGAGTGAGCTGCCGGGTGGTCGGGGGTCTGCGCTGTCCCCTGGCCGAAGAGACGGAGCCCGCCGGGGGTACAGCCGCGGGAATGCCAAGCCAGCCTGTAGAGCCAGTGCAGGCCGAGGTAGTGCTCCTGCTCCGCCGGCGTCAGACGCCTGCCAACCTGGACGGTGACGGACGGCTCGCCCGAGGAGGAATCGCGCCAGCTGGCATCGGCGAGCCAGCCGTGGGTGTGCGCGTGGGCGATGAGGCCGGCCGCCGCCGCGGGGAGGGTGTAGCCGTCGGGAGGCGTGGCGCGGATGGCCTGAAGCTGGCGGCGGACAGCCAGCAGACGCTCGCGGTCCGCCTCGGTGCGGTCATGCCAGGGGACATGCAGCAGGCGCCGGTATTCGGCATAGAGCCGGTCGTAGCGCTCGTCCAGGGACTCGTGCGGCGCGGGCGGTGTGAGGAGTTCGGACATCAGGCGCTCCTTGGGTCGGCCGGTCCGGTGCTGGCGGTCGGGCGGGGCGGTGAACGGTCAGCGGGCCCATCGCGGGGGCTTCCGCTCCCGGGGGCAGCCGGGGGTGTGCACCTGCTCGTGCGTGATCAGCGACAGCTCGCAGCACGCGTCGAGCCGGCGGTCGACGGGGTGCAGGCCGGCGCGGATCGCTCGACGGGCTCGCCCGGCCGCCTCGCGCCCATCGGCGACGCTGTGATGTTCGTGGCGGGTGAGGGCGGCGAGCAGGAGAGTGAGCGCGGTGTACGCGACGGCGAGGGTCCACGCGTGCTCGTGGGCCGCGGCAAGGGCTGTGGTGGCTGCGGTGGTGGTGGCGAGGGCGGCTATGAGGCGGGCGGTGTGGTGGGTCACCGGGGGCTCCTCGGGGCGGCGTGTTGATCCGGTTCGGGGTTGGGCGGCGCCTGGGTGTCGGGCTGGGGGTCGGGGCGGAGGGTGAAGAAGCCGAGGACGTCGTAGCGCTCGCCGACGCCGGCGGGGTCGGGGTGCTCGGCAGCGGCTGACGCGTCGTGTGGGGGGATCCAGACCGCGGAGTCGTGATCCATCGGCGCGGGCTTTCTCGACGGCGGGCGAGGTGGATCAGCGGCAGATGGCGCACTCGTGCGCGAAGTCGCTGGATTCGTGGCACCGGTCGACGCAGCGGCGGCAGAACGGCGTCTCGTCGTGGCGGCCGCGGCCGTCGAATCGCTTGTCGGTGGGGTCGAAGGGTCGGTGGCATTGGGCGCACGGGGCGGGCTGGTCGTCCTCGTCCGGGAGGGTGTCGGCGACGTGGGCGAGCAGGCGGTCGAGGCCGGCGGGGCGTTCGGACATGGTGGGGCTCCTGTTCAGGTGACGGGTGCGGTGCGGCGGGTGGCGGTGAAGCGACGCTGGAGGTTGCGGAGTCGGCGGCGGGTTCCGTTGCCGCCGCCGTTGTTCCACCAGCGGTGGGCGGTCCAGGCCGCTGCCGCGCCGCTGATCACTGCACCGACGGGGTTGTCTGGGAGGTTGGCCATGCAGATGAGTGCGTTGCCGAGGGTGTAGAGGCCGTCGGCGTTGCGTCGGCGGCTCCGCTGGGTGAGGTCGAGGAAGAAGGCCGCAGTGGCGAAGCCGAGGCCGCTGGAGAGGAGGACGAGGTGCATGGCGGTGGTCGCTCCTGAGGGTCGCGTGGGTGGTTGGTCCAGGCGGTGATGCGGGCGTCGTGGCTGGGGACGTTGAGTCGGCGGCCGCGCGGGGTGGTGCAGCGTTGGCCGGGTGGTGCGCCGCACCAGGGGCAGCGGATCGCGTGCTCGGGGCGGTCGGTCATGAGGCCGCGGTCTCTCCGGAGGCCGGGTGTGTGGGCACGAAGCCGTCAGCGGGCTCGATGCGGGTGCCGGGCGGGAGGGCGGAGAGTGCGGCGCGGGAGGCGGCCAAGCGGCGCTCCAGCTCCTGCTGTTCCTCAGCCAGGGTGACGGGAGGTTGGCCGGCGGCGGCGCGGCGGGCGTCCTCCAAGCGGATCGGGTGGACGTCGGGGCGACGCCGTCCGGCGGTAGTGCAGCTGCGGCCGGGCTCGGCGTGGCAGCGGGAGCAGTGGACGGACCGCGGGTTGCCGTCGGCGGGCGAAGGGGCGGTGTGGCCGACGGCGGCGAGGATGGCGCGGGCCCGGCTGGGTGTCGGGGCGGTGCTGGCGGTCAGGGCGCGCGGCGCCGGGACGGGGCGGGGCTCGGCGACTCCGCTGGCGACGGCGCGGCGTTCGGCGAGGAGAGCGGCCCGATAGGTGTCGTCCCCGGTGTCGCCCTCGGGGGGTTCGGATTCGGTGTGGCGTTCGAGGCGGTCGCGGATGTGCAGGCGCCACTGCTCGGCGATGTCGGCGGGGCGGAGAGGGAAGGGGGACTGCTGGTAGTGGCGGATGACGGCGTGGGCAGCGAAGGGCAGGGGAACGTCGGTGAGGATGACGGCCCACATCTCGGCCTGGCCGGCGGCGTCGACGGGGTTGGTGCGGACGATGCGGTCGTCGACGAGGGCGATGCGGTCGAAGAGGGCGTAGACGTCGTCGAGGGTCACGGGAGCATCCCCTTCTGGCGGTGGAGTTCGCGGGCGGCGGCGATGACGGCGCGCTGCTGGCCGGTCTTGTTGAGTGGCTGGGTGCCGGGGAAGGGCACCACGGTGGAGTCCGTGGGGGTGGCGGCGGCGGGGGCGGTGCGCTGTTCGCGGACCCATTTGCGCCAGAGGGCATCGGGGTCAGCGGCGAGGGTGCTCTTGGCGGTGTGCCAGTCGACGAAGGCGGCGGTGACGGCGTCGAGTCCGGTTCGTCCGCCAAGGCGGGTGAGGTGTCCGTCCTGTTCGGCCCAGGCGAGGGAGTGCTGGCTGGGCTGGAAGTTGGCGGGGACGGGTGTGTGCGCCTGGTCGGTGCGCCCCCTACTACCGGTACGGGGGGCACACACATCAGCCCCCCTATAGGTACGGGTCGGGTCGGGCCGGGCCGGGCCGGGGACGCGCG
>NZ_JBFAPH010000118.1:0-17474 GCF_040675635.1 Streptomyces sp. NPDC049577 | reverse complement strand
GCCACGGCCGGCCGGGGCGGGGCCACCGGGCGGGCGGCGACGCGGCTGGCCGCGCCGCACATCGTCGCGGCGCATCTGGTGCTGGCGCTGGTCAACGAGGAGCGGGCCAGGGTGGGCTGCCGCCCGCTGCGGGCCGACGCCCGGCTGTCGTCGATGGCCCAGGAGTTCAGCGAGGACATGGCCCGCCGGGGCTTCTTCGACCACACCGACCCGGACGGGCAGACCCCGTGGGACCGGGCGGCACGGCGCGGCATCCGCAATCTCGGCGGCGAGAACATCGCACGGGGCCAGGCCGACGCGCACACCGTGATGGAGGCGTGGATGCGCAGCCCCGGCCACCGCCAGAACATCCTCAACTGCGAGTACCGCAGCCTGGGCATCGGCGTCCACCAGGGGAGCAACGGCCCCTGGTGGACGCAGGACTTCGGCTACTGAGGCATCCGGGAACCCGGGCGCCCGGGCCGTGCCGTCAGGCGGCGGCGCGGCCCGCGGCGTAGATCCGGGCCTGCTCGGCGATGCGGCGGCCGAGGTGCTCGGCAGTCGCTATGTCGGCCTTGTGCACGCCCTCGGGGCCCTGGTCGTTGTTGCTCTGCGCGGCGGCGCCCAGGAAGAAGCCGAGACGGTTGAGGTCGTTCTCGGAGGCCTCGGAGGAGTTCCAGCCGGGCATCAGGTTGAGGCCGACCCAGTGCATGCCGTGCTGCGCGGCCAGGACGGTGAAGAACTGCAGGGTGTGCAGCTTGTCGCCGCTCTTGGAGGCGGAGTTGGTGAAGCCGCCGGCGAGCTTGTCCTCCCAGGCGCGGGTGAACCAGCGCTTGGAGGTGGCCTCCGCGAAGACGTGGAAGGCGCCGCTGGCGGTGCCCATGTAGGTGGGCGAGCCGAAGACGATGGCGTCGGAACCGTCGAGCAGCTCCCACTGGGCGTCGGTGATCTCGTCGACCTTGATCAGGTGGACGGTGGCACCGGCCTCGGCGGCCCCGGCCCGGACGGCCTCGGCGAGGACGGTGGTGTGGCCGAAGCCGGAGTGGTAGGCGATGGAGACGACAGGGGTGGTCACGAGAGGGGCTCCTCGTCGGAAGGGGTCGGTGCGACGAGAAAAGGAAAGCACTAACTTTTTGAAAGCGCAAGCGAATGTACAGCGCTGTGCGTGGGTATGGTGAAGGCATGACCATTGACGGCGCGGAGTGCGCGGACCCCCAGCTGCCCTTCGACGTCTTCGCGCGCAACTGCCCCTCGCGCGAGACGCTCGGCCATGTCACCGGGCGCTGGGGCAGCCTGACGCTCGGCGCGCTCCGCGAGGACACGCTGCGCTTCAACGAGCTGCGGCGGCGGGTCGAGGGCGTCAGCGAGAAGATGCTGGCGCAGACACTGCACGCGCTGGAACGGGACGGGCTGGTGCACCGGGAGGCGCAGCCGACGAACCCGCCGCGCGTGGACTACCGGCTCACCCCGCTCGGCCGGGAGGTCACCGAGCGGCTGACGGGGCTGATCGAGCTGCTGGAAGCCCGCATGCCGGAGGTCCTTGCCGCACGGGAGCGGTACGACGGCGGTCGGTAGCTCTTCCCGGGGCTACGCCCCCGGACCCCCGGTCCTCAACCGCCGGCCCGGCCGGCCGGTGCGGGGCCCTGGCGCGGAGCGCGCTGGCAGCGCGGGCAGAAGTAGCTGGAGCGGTTCATCCAGGGGCGGCGCCGGATGGCGGTGCCGCAGCGGCGGCACGGCTCGTCCTCGCGGCCGTACGCGTCCAGCGAGCGGTCGAAGTAGCCGGATTCGCCGTTCACGTTGACGTAGAGGCTGTCGAAGCTGGTGCCGCCGGCGGCGAGGGCCTCGTTCAGCACCTCGCGGATGTGGGTGAGCAGCTCGGCCGTGAGCGGGCGAGTGAGGGTCGCGGTCGGGCGGTCGTAGTGCAGCCGGGTGCGCCACAGCGCCTCGTCCGCATAGATGTTGCCCACGCCGCTGATCAGGGACTGGTCGAGCAGGGCCCGCTTGATCGTCGTACGGCGGCGGCGCAGCGCCGCGTGGAAGGCGTCGTCGTCGAAGGCGGGGTCGACGGGGTCGCGCGCGATGTGCGCGATGACGTCCGGCAGTCCGTCGGGGTCGCCGGGCACGGTCTCGTGCAGCGACAGGCCGCCGAAGGTCCGCTGGTCGACGAAGCGCAGTTCGGTCGCGACGGCGTCGGCGAAGCGGAGGCGGATGCGCAGGTGCTTCTCGTCCGGGGAGCCCTGCGGCTGGACCAGGAGCTGGCCACTCATGCCGAGGTGGGCGAGGACGGCCAGGCCCTCGCCGGCGTCGCCGGCCTCGCCGGCGAGCGGTTCGAGGGGCAGCCAGAGGTACTTGCCGCGCCGCCGGGCGATCCCGAGCCGGTGTCCGGCCAGCCGGCGCGCGAAGTCGTCCGGCCCGGCGGGATGGCGGCGCACGGCGCGCGGGTGGAGGACCTCCACGGCGGCGACGGTGCGCCCGCACACCCAGCGCTCCAGGCCGCTGCGGACGACCTCGACCTCGGGCAGCTCCGGCATTCGCCCTCCTCGGGGGAATGAGAAAGGCCGGCCCGCGGCGATGAACGCCGCGGGCCGGCCGGGTGTTTCGTCACTGACTGCTGGGCGCGCTCTCCGCGTCCGCGGCAGCCGCGCGGGCCTCCGCCGCCGCGTGGATGGCGCGCCAGGCGGACTCCGCCGCCTGCTGCTCCGCTTCCTTCTTGCTGCGGCCGGTGCCGGTGCCGTACGCGACACCACCGACGCGGGCGGCAGCCGTGAAGGTCTTCTCGTGATCCGGACCGGTCTCCGAGACCAGGTACTCCGGGACGCCCAGACCCTCGGTGGCGGTCAGCTCCTGGAGGCTGGTCTTCCAGTCCAGGCCGGCGCCGAGGTTCGAGGACTTCTCGATCAACGGGTCGAAGAGCCGGTGCACCAGCTCGGAGGCCGCCTCGAGACCCTGGTCGAGATAGACCGCACCGATCACCGCTTCCAGCGTGTCGGCCAGGATGGACGCCTTGTCGCGGCCACCCGTGCCCTCCTCGCCCCGGCCGAGCCGGATGAAGGAGCCGAGGTCCAGGCCACGACCGACCTCCGCCAGGGCACGCGAGTTGACCACCGCCGCGCGCAGCTTGGCCAACTGCCCCTCGGGCAGGTCGGGGTGGACCCGGTAGAGCGTGTCCGTGACGACGAGGCCGAGGACGGAGTCGCCGAGGAACTCCAGGCGCTCATTGGTGGGCAGGCCGCCGTTCTCGTACGCGTACGAGCGGTGGGTCAGCGCACGCACCAGAAGGGCGGTCTCGAGTTTGTACCCGAGCCGCCCTTCCAGAAGCGTGTGAGACGAGGCCGTGTCCGCCTGGGGCGCCGATCCATTCCCGCGACCGCGGGACGGCGTAGTGGCGTCTGACATGAAGCCTGTCACCCGCCGATCAGACCGCGAGGACCTGGCGCTTGTTGTAGGTGCCGCAGCTGGGGCACGCGATGTGCTGCTGCTTCGGCTCGTGGCAGCGCTCGCACGCCACCAGGGGGGTGACCGCAGCCTTCCACTGCGACCGGCGGTGGCGCGTGTTGCTGCGCGACATCTTCCGCTTCGGAACAGCCACGGCTACTTCTCCTGTGAGTCATCCCCGTTGGCACGGGGTGCGTTGTCCATCTCGCCGTCCTGGTCGGAGCCGGCGAGCTCCTGCAGTGCCGCCCAACGAATGTCGACGGTCTCGTGGTGGTGGTCCGGGTCGTCCGCCAGCCGCGCTCCGCACTCGGAGCACAGACCGGGGCAGTCTTCCCGGCACACCGGCTGCAGCGGCAGTGCGAGCACCACCGCGTCCCGCAGCACGGGTTCGAGGCCGAGCAAGTCGTCCTCGAGAAAGAGCATGTCCTCCTCGTCGTCCTCGGCGTCGTCGTCGGCGGCCACGGGGCGGCCACGCTCGTCGGCGTCGGGGTAGGAGTACATCTCCTGGAAGTCCACGTCGAGCTCTCGCTCGAGCGGCTCCAGACACCTTACGCACTCCCCGGTGAGCGGCGCACGGGCGGTGCCTGTGACGAGCACCCCTTCCATGACCGACTCCAGGCGGAGGTCGAGCTCCACCGTCGCGCCCTCGGCGACGCCGATGACCTCTGTGCCGAGGTGATCGGGGGCCGGGATCGAGCGGGAGAGCCGCTTCAGCGCACCGGGACGCCGGCCCAGCTCGCGTGTGTCGAACACGAGTGGGTCTCGGTGATCAAGGCGGGCGTTCAGGGCTTCCTGCTTTCTACGCTGCGGTGACGGCCGCCCTCGCAGTCGATGGATGCGTGCGGGCAGCCCGGATCGCGAAGATACGCGCGACCGAAGAGCCAGGATACTGGACGGGCCGCTCCAGGCCCAATCCGCACCGGTGCGAAGCGCTCGGACCGGGCAGGTCAGCGGCCCTGCTCGTACCGTCTGAGCTGGTCGAGGTCGATCATGCTGGTGTCGAAGAGGCTCGTCTCGTCGAGCGCTCCCCCACCGCCGTAGCC
This sequence comes from Streptomyces sp. NPDC049577, assembly GCF_040675635.1. Lineage (NCBI taxonomy): Bacteria > Bacillati > Actinomycetota > Actinomycetes > Kitasatosporales > Streptomycetaceae > Streptomyces > Streptomyces sp. NPDC049577. The sequence goes on along the minus strand of NZ_JBFAPH010000118.1, from coordinate 13,017 downwards.
CTGCTGGGGCACGCCCTGGGGCTCCTGCGGGGCGTGGTGGCCGCCCTGGGGCGCCCAGCCGTACGGATCGGCCTGCTGATAGCCCTGGACGGCGTACGGGTCCGTCTGCGGGGCGTAGTGCTGCTGCTGGTAGCCGTACGGGTCGTGGACGGCGTAGTCGCCCGTGGCGTGCGTGACCGTCGTGTGCGGTGCGTCCGGGTGCCGCACGTCCGGGTGCTGGGCGGCCACGGGCTCGGGCCAGCCGGTCTGCTGCGGGATGCCGGGGTGGGCCGAGGGCTCCTGGGAGGCGGCCAGTTCGGCGAGGAAGTCGGCGTCGCTGGTGTGTGCGGCGCCGGGGGTGCCGTCCGAGGCCAGGGCGCCGAGCTCGTCCGTGGGGCGGACGCCCTGGAGCTTCTCGCGGCCCCGGCCGACCGACTCCAGCGTCTTGGCCAGCACCGCCGAGACGGCGCCCAGCTTGGCGTCCACGTAGGCGTCGGCGCTGTGCCGCTGGGTGCCGGGGTCGGTGCTGCGCCCGGGGGCGTCGTCCTCCTCGCCGTACGCGTCGTCGTAGGTGCCGTCGCCGCGCAGGCCGAGGAGCTTCTCGCGGCCGCGGTCGATGGAGCCGAGGGTCTTGGTGAGGACGACCTCGAAGTTGGCGAGCTGGCTGTCCACGTAGTCGTCGGCCTCGGCCCGGATGGCGGCGGCCTCCCGGCGGGCGTCGGCGAGGATGCGCTCGGCCTCGTCGGCGGAGAGCCGGGCGACTTCGGTGCCCGAGATCATGGAGGCGCGTTCGGCGCGGGCGGCGGCCAGGATCCGCTCGGCCTCCTCGTGCGCGCCGGCGACCAGCTGTTCCCGGTCGCCGATGACCTCGCGGGCCTGCGCGAGGGAGCCGGGCAGGGCGGCCCGGACCTCCTCCAGCAGCGCGAGCAGTTCGGCGCGGTTGATCACACAGGAGGCCGACATCGGCATGGACCGGGCGCCGGAGACGGCCGTGACGATCTCGTCGAGCTTCTTCTGTACGTCCACCTGAGGCTCGCCACTCTCTTCCGGTCCCGACGGCAACGAACGGGGACGACTGTACGGCCAGGCGGCCCCGCCCGGCACTCACGGACGGCGTGTCAGCGCGTCAGCGCTCGGCGAGCCGCTCGGTCAGGGCCCGCAGCACCACCGGCGGGACCAGGTGGGAGACGTCACCGCCCCAGGCCGCGACCTCCTTGACCAGGCTGGAGGAGAGGAAGCTGTAGGTGGGGTTGGTGGGCACGAAGAGGGTCTCGACGCCCGAGAGGCCGTTGTTCATCTGGGCCATCTGCAGCTCGTAGTCGAAGTCGCTGACCGCCCGCAGGCCCTTGACGATGGCGGGGATGTCGCGCTGCTTGCAGAAGTCGACGAGCAGCCCGTGGAACGCCTCCACCCGCACGTTGCCGTACTCGGCGGTGGTCTGGCGCAGCAGGTCTATCCGTTCGTCGACGGTGAACAGGCCCTGCTTCGACTTGTTGATCATCACGGCGACATGCACGACGTCGTACAGCTTGGAAGCGCGGGCGATGATGTCGAGGTGTCCATTGGTGACGGGGTCGAACGACCCCGGGCAGACGGCGCGGCGCAACTGTGGTTCCTCGCTCTCCGGTCCATTCATGACGTGCCCGGTCCCGTGTCGCCGGATGCCGTGCCGGCCGAATCGGTGGTGTCGGCCGTGCACGCCGATGCGGCGCGACCGTACCAAAGGGTGCCCTCGCCGTAGCGACGGGCCCTCAGCGCTTCGAAACCCTCCGGCCAGTGGAATTCCCCGCCCCTGGTGCCGCGCTCCACGGTGGCCAGCGCGTCCTCGGCGAGCCAGCCCCGGGAGTTGAGTGTGAGCAGGATCTCCCGCACCTCGGCGTCGCCCACGGCGTAGGGCGGGTCGAGGAAGACGACGTCGTACGGCTCGGCGGGGGCCGGTCCGGCCACGATCTGCTCGGCCTTGCCGGTGCGCACCTCGGCGCCGGGCAGCCCGACGGCGCGCACGTTCTCCTTGATGACGCGGACGGCGCGGGCGTCGGTCTCGACGAGCAGCACGTGCGCGGCGCCGCGGGAGAGCGCCTCCAGGCCGACCGCGCCCGAGCCGCCGTACAGGTCGAGCACGCGGGCGCCGTGCAGGCTGCCGAGGAAGGACACCCAGGTGGAGAAGAGGCCCTCGCGCGCCCGGTCGGAGGTGGGGCGGGTGCCGGTGCCCGGCGGCACGGCCAGGCGGCGTCCGCCGGCGGTGCCGGCGATCACGCGGGTCATGGTCGGAAGGATCCTTCTTCAGACGTCGGTGGCGGACAGCGGCCCGGGCCGCTCCCTATGAAGCGTATGGCGTCCTGCTCGGGCGCGGTGGCTCAGCCCTTCTCCAGGAACTGCTCCCGCTCGTCGTCGAGGAGGGCGTCCAGCGCGGTGCGCAGCTCGGGCAGCCGGGCCAGTTCGGGGTCGGCGGCGACGACCGCCGTGGCCTCCTCGCGGGCGGCGGCGATGATCTCCTCGTCGTCGATGACGGCGAGCATGCGCAGGGACGAGCGGACGCCGGACTGGGCCTGGCCGAGGACGTCGCCCTCGCGGCGCTGTTCGAGGTCGATGCGGGAGAGCTCGAAGCCGTCGAGGGTGGCGGCGACGGCACTCAGCCGGGCGCGGGCCGGGCTCGCCTCGAACGCCTCGGTGACCAGCAGGCAGAGCCCGGGGGCGGAGCCGCGGCCGACCCGGCCGCGGAGCTGGTGCAGCTGGGAGACGCCGAAGCGGTCGGCGTCCATGATCACCATGGCGGTGGCGTTGGGGACGTTCACGCCGACCTCGATGACGGTGGTGGCGACCAGCACATCGACCTCGCCGGCGGCGAAGCGGCGCATCACGTCGTCCTTGGCGTCGGGCTGCATGCGGCCGTGCAGCGCGGCCACGCGCAGCCCGGCGAGCGGTCCCTTCTCCAGCTGCTCGGCGACCTCCAGGACGGCCAGCGGGGGCCGCCGCTCGTCCTCGGCCCCGTCCTCGGCCCGGGCCTTGGCCTTCTTCCCGGCGGGCTCCTCCTCGTCGTCGCCGATGCGCGGGCACACCACGTACGCCTGGTGGCCGCCCTCGACCTCCTCGCGGACCCGCTCCCAGGCGCGGGCGAGGAAGTGCGGCTTGTCCTTGGCGGGCACGACGTGGGTGGCGATGGGCGAGCGGCCCGCGGGGAGCTGGTCCAGGACGGAGGTCTCCAGGTCGCCGAAGACGGTCATGGCGACGGTGCGCGGGATGGGCGTGGCCGTCATGACCAGCAGGTGCGGGGGCTGCTTGCCCTTGGAGCGCAGGGCGTCGCGCTGCTCGACGCCGAAGCGGTGCTGTTCGTCGACGACGACCAGGCCGAGGTCGTGGAAGCGGACCTTGTCCTCGATCAGGGCGTGGGTGCCGACGACGATGCCGGCCTCGCCGGTGACCAGGTCGAGCAGCGCCTGGCGCCGGGCTGCCGTGGTCATGGAGCCGGTGAGCAGCACGACCTTGGTGCCCTGGTCGGAGCCGCCGAGCATGCCGCCCTCGGCGAGGTCGCCCATCATCTCGGTGATCGAGCGGTGGTGCTGCTGGGCGAGCACCTCGGTGGGGGCGAGCATGGCGGCCTGGCCGCCGGCGTCGACGACGCCGAGCATGGCGCGCAGGGCGACCATGGTCTTTCCGGAGCCGACCTCGCCCTGGAGCAGCCGGTGCATGGGGTGCTCGGTGGCCAGGTCGTCGAAGATCTCGGCGGAGACCGTGCGCTGGCCCTCGGTGAGGGTGAAGGGCAGCCGGGCGTCGAAGGCGTCGAGCAGACCGCCGGCGGCGGGCTTGCGGGGCACGGCCGGCAGCTGGGCGTCGGCGTGCCGGCGGCGGGCGAGGGCGACCTGGAGGACGAACGCCTCGTCCCACTTCAGCCGGGCCCGGGCGTCGTGGATGTCGGCCTTGGTGCGCGGCCGGTGGACCCTGCGCAGCGCGTCGGGCAGCGGCAGCAGGCCCCGGCCCTCGCGCAGGGAGACGGGCAGCGGGTCGGCGACGCCCTCCCAGCCGGTGGCCTCCAGGGAGGCCAGGACCACGTCGACGGCGTTGGAGATCTTCCAGGACTCCATCTGGGAGCAGGCCGGGTAGAGCGGGATGAGCTGGTTGGCCCACGCCTCGACGGTGTCCTTGCCGCTGTCCTCGCCGAGCATCTCGTAGGCGGGGTGGGAGAGCTGGCGGATGTTGCGGAAGGTGCCGACCTTGCCGGCGAACATGCCGCGGCGGCCCGGCAGCAGCTCCTTCTGGTGGTGGTAGATCGACCGTCCGAAGAAGACCAGCTGGAGCCGCCCGCTGCCGTCGGTGAGCGTCACCTCCAGCCGCTGGCCGCGGCCCGCGTTGAACTTGTGCACGCGCGCGTCGGCGACCTGCGCGACGACGGTGACGTGCTCGTCCAGCGGCAGGTCGGCGAGGCGCGTCAGCTCGCCGCGCTCGGCGTAGCGGCGCGGGTAGTGATGCAGCAGGTCACCGACCGTGTGCAGGTCGAGGTGGTCAGCCATCACCTTGGCGGTGTTGCCGCCGAGGGTCTTGTCGAGGGGTTCGGAAAGCTGCACATCGTCTCCAGGGGCTCCGCCACGGGTCTTCGGCTGGGGGTCTGGGGGTCATCCCCCGGAAGACCGCAGCGCGGTGTTGCCGCCGAGGGAGTTCTTGAGCGGTTCGTCCAGCAGCACGCGTCCCATTGCACACCACGGGACCGACAACCGGTGTGACCCGGGCTCATTCGATGCCGATGAGCAGGGGCGGGGAGGGCTGTCCGCCGCGGTAGACGACCGTGTCGACGGCCAGGTGGCCGCCGCGCACGTGCCGCTCCAGGCGGTCGGCGACGGCGTCGGGGACGTCCGCGCCGAGGACGAGGGTGACCATCTCGCCGCCGGCCGCGAGCATGCGGCCCAGGACGGTCTCGGCGGTCGCGGCGAGCTCGGTGCCGATGACGGCGACGTCGCCGTCGATCAGGCCGAGCACGTCGCCGGCCTGGCAGACGCCGGCCATGGTCCAGGACTGGCGCTCGGCGACGCACACCTCCGCGTGGCGGGTGGCGCCGGCGGCCGAGGTCATGGCGACGACGTCCTCGTCGAAGCGGCGGCCGGGCTCGTGCACGGCGAGCGCGGCGATGCCCTGGACCGGGGAGCGGGTGGGGATCAGGGCGACCCGGACGCCCTCGGCGCGGGCCTCCTCGGCGGCGGCCGCGGCGGTGTGGCGCAGCCCGGCGTCGTTGGGCAGCAGCACGACCTCGCGGGCGTGGGCGCGCCGGATCGCCTGGACCAGCTCGCCGCCGGCGGGCGGCTCTCCGGGGCGGACGGGGACGACGGTGGCCCCGGCGCCGGCGCACAGCGCGGCCAGCCCCTCGCCGGGCAGCAGGGCGACGACGGCCCGCTGGACGCGCTCGCGGGCCGGTTCGGGGCGCCGGGCGCCGAAGTGGGTGATGCGGACGCGGTGCGGGCGGCCGGCCTCGATGCCCGCCTCGACGGCGGCCCCGGCGTCGTCCACGTGGACGTGGACGTTCCACAGGCCGTCGCCGCCGACGACGACGAGCGACTCGCCGAGCGCGTCGAGCCGGGCGCGCAGCCGGGCGACGGCGGTGTCGTCGGCGTCCAGGAGGTAGATCACCTCGTAGGCGGGGCCGTCACCGTGACCCTCGCCGGTGTCCGCGCCGAGCTCGGCCGGGCAGCCCTCGTGCCGCCAGGCGGGTACGGCGGCGGGCACGGGGGTCCCCGTCTCGGGGGCCCGGCCGTGGAGCGCGCCGGTCAGCGCGCCCAGGACCTCCGTCAGCCCCCGGCCGCCGGCGTCGACGACCCCGGCCCGGCCGAGGACGTCCAGTTGCCCCGGGGTCGCCGCGAGCGCGGTGCGGGCGGCCTCGTGCGCGGCGCCGGCCACGGCGGCGGCGTCGGCGTCGGCGCCCGCACAATCGGCGGCGGCGTCGGCGGCGGCCGCGGCGACGGTCAGCACGGTGCCCTCGACGGGCCGGGCCACGCCCTCGTAGGCCGACTCCACGGCCCTGCGCAGCGCGGCCGCGAGGGCGGTCCCGTCGGCCCCGTCGGCCGGGGCGGTGCCGCGCGCCGGGTCCGCGAGGATCTCGGCCATGCCGCGCAGCAGCTGGGCCAGGATCGTGCCGGAATTGCCGCGGGCCCCTATGAGCGCGCCGTGGGCCATGGCCCGCACGGCCTCCGGGAGGCCGGGCAGGGAGCCGGGGCCCGTGGTGGCGTGGCCGTCGAAGACCGCGCCGACGGCCCGGGCGGCGGACTCGACGGTCAGGTAGAGGTTGGTGCCCGTGTCGCCGTCGGCGACCGGGTAGACGTTGATCGCGTCGATCTCCTCCCGGGCCCGGCCGAGCGCCTCCAGCGCCAGCGCGCACCAGGTGCGTACCGCGGCGGCGTCCAGAGTGTGCGGCACCTGTGTCCTCCTCGGCTGCTCGGGCTGCGGTCGGTGCTGGAGCAGACTAGTCCGGTACGTGCGCCGTCACGGCCGATCGGACGGGTACGGGCCGGTCATGGTAGTTTCGTTGTCCAGGAGCGGTCGTTGTATGCTGCTCCGGTTGCCTGATGAAAGTCAGGCCGTTCCCCTGGCAAGCCGGTCACCACCGACCTCGGCACGCCGGGATATCCCGTGTAAGTGCATCTGAAGTCTTTGGAGTGACCCGTGGCTGCCAACTGCGACGTCTGCGGCAAGGGGCCGGGCTTCGGCAACAACATCTCGCACTCGCACCGCCGCACCTCCCGCCGTTGGAACCCCAACATTCAGCGGGTGCGTGCCGTGGTCGGTGGGACGCCGAAGCGCCTCAACGCCTGCACCTCGTGCATCAAGGCCGGCAAGGTCTCGCGCTAACAGCACTGCTCCCCCGCGCATGCGGGAATGGTCCATGGCTTGTAGCGCGGGCAGCCTCGCCGCCTTCGCGGAAACCGGTTCACCTCACGGTGGGCCGGTTTTTGTTTGTGCGGGGGCTCCGGCCCCGCACCCCCGGCGTCAGGAGCTGCGGTCCCAGCCGTGGTGCACCGGGCCGATGCCGCCGCCCAGCGGGAAGCCCGCGGCGATCGCGCCGGTGACATAGGTCTTGGCCGCCGCCACGGCCGCGGGGACCGGCCGGCCCTTGGCCAGTTCCGAGGCGATCGCCGAGGCCAGGGTGCAGCCCGTCCCGTGCGTGTGGCGGTTGTCGTGGCGCGGTGCGCGGAGCCAGTGGCGGGTCGTGCCGTCGGTCAGGAGGTCGACGGCGTCGCCGTCGAGGTGGCCGCCCTTGATCAGGGCCCAGCGCGGCCCGTACGCGAGCACCGCTTCGGCGGCCCGGGGCAGGTCCGCCTCCGTGGCGACCCGGACGCCCGTCAGCCAGGCGACCTCGTCGAGGTTGGGCGTGGCGACCGTCGCCACCGGCAGCAGCTTTGTGCGGACGGCGTCGAGCGCCGACGCGGCCAGCAGGGCGTCGCCGTGCTTGGAGATGCCCACGGGGTCGACGACGACAGGCACGGAGAGATCGGCGAGCAGCGCGGCGACCGTTTCGGCCAGTTCCGCCGAGGCGAGCATGCCGGTCTTGACCGCCTGCACGCCGATGTCGTCGACGACGCTTCGGAACTGGGCGCGGACGGCCTCGGCCGGCAGGGGCCAGGCGCCCTGGACGCCGAGGGAGTTCTGCGCGGTGACGGCGGTGATCACGCTCATGCCGTGCACCCCGAGGGCGAGCATCGTCTTCAGGTCGGCCTGGATGCCCGCGCCGCCGCCGGAGTCGGATCCGGCGACGGTGAGCACCCTCGGGGGTATGCGCATGGCGGCAATCTACTCGCCGGGGGTCTACTCGCCGGGCTCCAGGTCGCCGAAGTGGTCCCAGCCGCCCGCCTTGTCCCAGGGGGCGCCGTCGACGGTGACCTGCGGCAGGGCGGAGGGGTTGACCACCTCGCCGATGACCTTCCAGCGGGCCGGGAGCTTCACGTCCGGCGGGAAGGTGGCCACGATGGCGTGGTCCTCTCCCCCGGTCAGCACCCACTGCAACGGGTCGACGCCGACGGCCTGGCCGATGTCGGACATCTGGGTCGGCACGTCGATGGCGGCGGTGCGCAGGTCGATGCGGACCTTGCTGGCCTCGGCGATGTGCCCGAGGTCGGCGATCAGGCCGTCGCTGACGTCGGTCATGGCGGTCGCGCCGAGCGAGGCCGCGGCCGGTCCGGCGTGGTACGGCGGCTCGGGGCGGCGGTGGGCCTCGACGAAGGCGCGCGGCGAGCGGAAACCGCGGGAGAGCACGGCGAGGCCGGCCGCGGACCAGCCCAGCCAGCCGGTCACGGCGACGACGTCGCCCGGCTGCGCCCCGGAGCGGGTGACCGGCTCGTGGTTGCGCAGGTCGCCGAGCGCGGTGATGGAGACGGTGATCGTTTCGCCGCGCACCACGTCCCCGCCGACCACGGCCGCGCCGGCGACCTGACATTCGTCGCGGATTCCGTCCATGAGCTCGACCGGCCAGGTGGCGGGGAGTTCGGCCGGCACGACGAGGGCCAGCAGGACGGCGGTGGGGACGGCTCCCATGGCGGCGATGTCGGCGAGGTTCTGCGCCGCCGCCTTGCGTCCCACGTCGTAGGCGGTGGACCAGTCGCGGCGGAAGTGCCGCCCTTCCAGGAGTACATCCGTGCTGGCCACGACCCGTCGGTCGGGCGCTGCGACCACCGCGGCGTCGTCACCCGGCCCGAGTCGTACCGCCGGGGTGGTGGTGAGCCGGGAGGTGAGCTCTCTGATGAGCCCGAACTCTCCCAACTCGCCCACGGTGCCTTTCACTGAGCTCCTCCTCGGAGTGTCCCGTTGCCGTGATGACGACATTCCCGCGCCGCGCGGGCCGCGCGGGTCTCCCCGCACCGTACGGCGACGCGGTACCGTGGCGTCTCTTCTCCCCACATGATCCTCGAAGCCGCCCTGGAGGTTCCGTGGTACAGGCGTACATCCTGATCCAGACCGAGGTCGGCAAGGCGTCGACCGTGGCCGAAGTCATCTCCAAGCTCCCCGGGGTGATCCAGGCCGAGGACGTGACCGGTCCGTACGACGTCATCGTGCGCGCACAGGCCGAGACCGTGGACGAGCTCGGTCGGATGGTGGTCGCGAACGTCCAGCAGGTGGACGGCATCACCCGCACGCTGACCTGCCCGGTCGTCCACATCTAGCTCCCCCGTATGCTCGGCCGGTGACGTATTCGCTGCGCCGGCCGTTCCTCGGTGTGCCCGTCGTGCCGGTACTGGCCTTGCTGCTGTGCCCGGCCGTGGCCTGTTCCTCCACGGACGAGGCGGCGGGCCCGGCGGTTCCCACCCCGCCGGCGCGGGAGGCCGCGCTGTGCCGGGCGCTGCACAAGGAGCTGCCGGCGACCGTGGACGGCCGGCAGCGGCGGGCGACCGACCCGGCGTCCGACTTCACCGCGGCGTGGGGCGATCCGGCGATCTCGCTGCGGTGCGGGGTGCCGAAGCCCGGGCTCCTCCGGAGGAACCCGGGCTCCGACGCCGCGGAGATCGACGGGGTCGCCTGGCTGCCCGAGAGGCAGCCGGACGGCGGCATCCGGTGCACCACGGTGCAGCGCGAGGCGTGGGTGGAGGTGACGCTGCCGAAGGAGGTCGTCGGCGACGCCGGCGACATGAGCGCGCTGACCGACCTCGCGGGTGCCGTCAGGAGGACGATCCCCGAGGGGATCATCTCCTGACGGCTCTCCCGGCTCGGCCGGCGGGCTAGCGCAGCCCCGTCGGGCGCCGGAGCGCGGCCTGGATGAGCAGGTCCACCAGCTCCGGGTAGCTCACGCCGGTCTCCTGCCACATGCGCGGGTACATGGAGATGGGGGTGAAGCCGGGCATGGTGTTGATCTCGTTGATGACGAACTCGCCGTCCTCGGTGAGGAAGAAGTCCGCGCGGACCAGGCCCTCGCAGGAGGCGGCGTCGAAGGCCCGGACGGCCAGCTCCCGGACGCGGCGGGTCTCGTCCTCGGTCAGCGGCGCGGGCACGATGCCGGCGGCCGAGTCGATGTACTTCGCCTCGAAGTCGTAGAAGTCGTGCGCGGAGACCGGGGGGATCTCGGCGGGCACGCTGGCGCGCGGGCCGTCCTCGAACTCGAGCACGCCGCACTCGATCTCACGGCCGCGCAGCAACGATTCGACCAGGATCTTCGGGTCGTGGCGGCGGGCCTCCTCGATGGCCTCGTCCAGGCCGGAGAGGTCGTCGACCTTGGTGATGCCCATGGAGGAGCCGGCGCGCGCCGGCTTCACGAAGAGCGGCCAGCCGTGCTCGCCGGCGAAGTCCACGATCTTCTTGCGGGCCGCGGCCGGGTCGGTGTCCCACTCGCGGGGGCGGATCACCTCGTACGGGCCGACGGGCAGCCCGAAGGAGATGAAGACCCGCTTCATGTACTCCTTGTCCTGGCCGACGGCGGAGGCGAGGACGCCCGCGCCGACGTAGGGGATGCCGGCGAGCTCCAGCATGCCCTGGAGGGTGCCGTCCTCACCGAAGGGGCCGTGCAGCACGGGGAAGACGACGTCGACCTCGCCCAGGGCCTTGGGCACGGAGCCCGGCTCGGTGTAGATCACCTCGCGGCTGGCCGGGTCGACGGGCAGCAGGACGCCGCCCTCGGCCGACTCGCCGAGCTGCTCGACGCTGGGCAGCGCGCGGTCGGTGATGGCCATCCGCTCGGGGTCGTCGGCGGTCAGCGTCCAACGCCCGTCGGAGGTGATGCCGATCGGCAGCACGTCGTACTTCGTGCGGTCGATGGCGCGCAGCACCGCGCCTGCGGTGACCACGGAGATGGCGTGCTCGGAACTGCGGCCGCCGAAGACGATCGCGACGCGCGGCTTGCGCCCGGGGCTCTGGGGAGAGGTCTCGCTGCTCATATCGGGTTGAGGGTACCTGGTGGGAACTGGTGATTCAGTGACGTACCCGGGGGCGAGCTCAGTGACGCTCGGGCTTGGCGGTGCGGGACATGAGCTCCTTGAGGGCCACCATGGGCGGCTTGCCCTCGTGGACGATGCCCACGACGGTCTCCGTGATCGGCATGTCGACATGGTGACGGCGGGCCAGATCGAGCACGGATTCGCAGGACTTGACGCCCTCGGCGGTCTGCCGGGTGACGGCGATGGTCTCGGCGAGGGTCATGCCCTTGCCCAGGTTGGTGCCGAAGGTGTGGTTGCGGGAGAGCGGCGAGGAGCAGGTGGCGACGAGGTCGCCCATGCCGGCCAGGCCCGCGAAGGTGTGCGCGTCCGCGCCCATGGCCAGGCCCAGCCGGGTGGTCTCGGCGAGGCCGCGGGTGATGAGCGAGGCCTTGGCGTTGTCGCCCAGGCCCATGCCGTCGGCGATGCCCACGGCGAGGGCGATGACGTTCTTGACGGCGCCGCCGAGTTCGCAGCCGACCACGTCCGTGTTGGTGTACGGGCGGAAGTACGCGGTGTGGCAGGCGGCCTGCAGGCGGCGGGCGACGTCCTCGTCGCGGCAGGCGACCACGGCGGCGGCCGGCTGCCGGGCGGCGATCTCCTTGGCGAGGTTGGGGCCGGTGAGGACGGCCACCCGGTCCGGGGAGACCTTGGCGACCTCCTCGACGACCTCGCTCATCCGCTTGGCGGTGCCCAGTTCGACGCCCTTCATCAGGGAGACGAGCACGGTGTCGTCGGCCAGCAGGGGCGCCCACTCGGTGAGGTTGCCGCGCAGGGTCTGCGAGGGCACGGCCAGCACGGTGAACGCGGCGTCGCGGGCGGCCTCCGCGGGGTCGGTGGTGGCCCGTACAGCCTCGGGCAGCTCGACGCCGGGGAGGTAGTCGGGGTTGGTGCGGCCGGTGTTGATGGCGTCGACGAGCTCGGCGCGGCGGCCCCACATGGTCACCCGGCAGCCGGCGTCGGCGAGGACCATCGCGAAGGCGGTGCCCCAGGAGCCGGTGCCGAAGACGGCGCAGCGTGTCATTTGCTCTCCTCCCCCTCGGTGGCCGCCGCCTTGCGGCGCACGGCGGCGCGGGCCCTGCGGGCGCTGTACGGCTCGGCGGGCGCGGGTTCGCCGCGGAGTTCGGCGAGGAGCGCGGTGATGTCGGCCATGATCTTCTCGGTGGCCTCGCGCAGCACCTCGGCGGTGGGCTCCTTGCCGTAGTAGGCCGAGAGGTCGACGGGCGGGCCGGCCAGCACCTTGAGGGTCTTGCGGGGGAAGAGCCGCAGCTTCTTCTCCTTGGCGTAGGGCGGCATGGCCTCGTTGGCGCCCCACTGGGCGACCGGGATGACGGGGGCCTGGGTGAGCAGGGCGACGCGGGCGGCGCCCGTCTTGCCCTCCATGGGCCACATGTCGGGATCGCGGGTGAGGGTGCCCTCGGGGTAGAAGGCCACGCACTCGCCCTTGTTGATGGCCTCGACGGCGGCCCGGAAGGCGGTCGCGGCGTCGGTGGTCTCGCGGTAGACGGGGATCTGCCCGGTGCCGCGCAGCAGCGTGCCGACAAAGCTGCCCCGGAACAGGGCGGCCTTGGCCAGGAAGCGCGGGACGCGCCCGGTGTTGTACTGGTAGTGGGCGTACGACAGCGGGTCGAGATAGGAGTTGTGGTTGACGGCGGTGATGAATCCGCCGTCGGCCGGAATGTGCTCCATTCCCCGCCAGTCCCGCTTGAAGAGAACCACGAGCGGCGGTTTTGCCAACACCGCGGTAAAGCGGTACCAGAAGCCGATTCTGTGGCGGGACACTCGGACACCCTTCTGTTGGGATCTGGAGCCGGCTCGGGTCGGCGGTGCTGGCCGAACCCGGGGGCCGTGGCCGGACAAGTGTGGCCCCGGGCACCCGGTCTGTCGAGAACACCGTAACCCCGCGTTCCGCGCGCGGCTGCGGCAGCAGGCGAGAATGGGCCCCATGCGAAGAGAGGGGGCGGGGGTGGGCTGGTCCCTGGTGGTGCCGCTGAAACCGCTGGCACGGGCCAAGAGCCGGCTTGCCGGCGGCGTGGGTCCGCTGCCCCGGCCGGCGCTCGCGCTGGCGTTCGCCCAGGACACCGTGGCGGCCGCGCTGGCCTGCGCGGGCGCCGGTACGCCGTTGGAGATCGCCTCCACGCCGGTCAGAGCGGTGCAGCCGCTG
>NZ_JBFAPH010000117.1:0-17513 GCF_040675635.1 Streptomyces sp. NPDC049577 | reverse complement strand
GCCACGTCGCTCTCACCGGCGTCGGCCTGGGCTTCCTGCTCAACACCAGCCCGGTGTGGATGGCGACCGTCGTGTGCGTGCTGGGTGCCGTGGTGATGGAGCTCATCCGCTCCTCCGGCCGGGCCCGCGGCGACATCGCCCTGGCCATGCTCTTCTACGGCGGCATGGCGGGCGGCGTGATGCTGATGAGCCTCTCCCCCAGCGGCTCCAGCGCCAACCTCACCACGTACCTCTTCGGCTCGATCACCACCGTCTCGCAGCAGGACATCGTCGCGATCTGCCTGCTGGCCGCGTTCGTGATCATCACCACCGTGGGGCTGCGCCGGCAGCTGTTCGCCATCTGCCAGGACGAGGAGTTCGCCCGCGTCACGGGCCTGCCGGTACGGCTGCTGAACCTGCTCGTCGCGGTCACCGCCGCCGTGACCGTCACGGTCGCGATGCGCGTCGTCGGGCTGCTGCTGGTCAGCGCGCTGATGGTGATCCCGGTCGCCGCCTCGCAAGCGATCGCGCGCAGCTTCGCGACGACCTTCGCGATGGCCGTGGCCATCGGCGTGCTCGTCACCGTCTCCGGCACCGTCACCTCGTACTACGTGGACGTGCCCTCCGGCGCGACGATCGTCCTGCTGGCGATCGGCCTCTTCGTCACCCTGACCGCGCTGGCCGCGCCCCTCGCCCGAAGGCGCGCGGGCCGTGCGGGGCGCGCGGCACAGGCCGAGCGGTGCACGCTGGAGGAGGAAGCCGGCGCGGCCGGTGCGACGGACGACGTAAGGGTCGCCTCCGGCAAATGATCTCGTACCGCGTCGTACGCCGGGCCTGGCACAATTGGCCCTGCAACACGTGCGATGGGTGTTCAGCGAGCTTGAGGAGGCAACTGTGGCGACCGCCGGTCCCCCGGTACGCGGCCGAGCCACCAAGCAGCGGGCCGCGGTCGCGGCCGCGCTCGACGAGGTGGACGAGTTCCGCAGCGCGCAGGAGCTCCACGACATGCTCAAGCACCGCGGTGCCTCCGTCGGCCTGACCACCGTCTACCGCACCCTGCAGTCGCTGGCCGACGCGGGCGAGGTCGACGTGCTGCGCACCAGCGACGGCGAGGCGGTCTACCGCCGCTGCTCCAGCGGGCACCACCACCACCTGGTGTGCAGGGTGTGCGGCAAGGCGGTCGAGGTCGAGGGCCCGGCCGTGGAGAAGTGGGCCGACTCCATCGCCGAGGAGCACGGCTTCGTGGACGTCGCCCACACGATCGAGATCTTCGGCACGTGCGGGGACTGCGCGAGCGCTGCCGCGCAGGGCTGACCCGGACATGTGAAACCGCCCCGGGCGTCATGTGACGCCCGGGGCGGTTTCGCGTCTGCGCGGCGTTACGCGCGGGGCAGGCGCGCATCCAGCAGCGCCCGGAGACGGTCGACGTCACCGGGGGCGGTGAGGGCCCGCTTGGGCAGGACGATCAGACATCCGCCGCGCCTGTCGGCGCTCAGCAGGACGAAGACGTCCTTCCGCTCGACGTAGCGGCCGAAGAGGGTCCAGGCCATCCGCTGGGACGAGTGCGCCGACACCCCGGTCAGGCCCTCGGCCCCCACCGTGGTGCGCGTCCATCCCTGCAACCGCGTGGTCTTGTGGAAGGCCCGTGCCTGGAGGGCGGGTGCCAGCAGCAACAGCCCCACCGCGACGGTGGCTCCGCCCAGGACGGACCAGTCCTTGCCCGCGACCCCGCCCGGCCCGTGCGGGGCGATGATGGCGACCACGAGGAGCGCCCAGCAGACCGGCAGCAGCACGCGCTGGAGCCGCGCGCTGCGGACGGCCCGGGTGCGGCCGTTCAGCGCGGACCGGATGTCCGCGGCCGTCAGCTCGTACTCGAACGTCAGGGCATCCCCCGCCGTGAGGCGATCACTCACCGGCGGAAGCCTCCTGCGCCGCGAGCTGCTCCTCGTTCGGGATCGCCCCGCCGAACCGGCGGTCGCGCTGGGCGAACTCCAGGCATGCGCGCCACAGGTCGCGGCGGTCGAAGTCCGGCCACAGGACGTCCTGGAAGACCATCTCCGCGTAGGCGCTCTGCCAGATCAGGTAGTTCGAGGTGCGCTGCTCGCCGGAGGGGCGCAGGAACAGGTCCACGTCCGGCATGTCCGGGTAGTAGAGGTACTTCGCGAAGGTCTTCTCGTTGACCTTCGACGGGTCGAGCCTGCCGGCCTTCACATCGGCCGCCAGCGCCTGCGCCGCGTCCGCGATCTCCGCGCGGCCGCCGTAGTTCATGCAGAAGTACAGCGTGAGCCGGTCGTTGTCCTTGGTCTGCTCCTGGGCGATCTGGAGCTCCTTGGCGACGGACCGCCACAGCTTGGGCATGCGGCCCACCCAGCGCACCCGGATGCCGAGTTCGTCGAGCTGGTCGCGGGTCTTGCGGATGAAGTCGCGGTTGAAGTTCATCAGGAACCGGACCTCGTCCGGCGAGCGCCGCCAGTTCTCGGTCGAGAAGGCGTAGAGGGAGATGTTCCCGACGCCCATCTCGATCGCGCCCTGCAGCACGTCCAGCACCCGCTCGGCGCCGACCTTGTGACCCTCGGTGCGCGGCAGGCCGCGGTCCTTGGCCCAGCGGCCGTTGCCGTCCATGACGATCGCCACGTGCTCGGGGACCAGCTCGCCGGGGATCTTCGGCGGACGCGCGCCCGAGGGGTGCGGGTCGGGGGTGCGGTAATCGCGTCGGGAACGGCCCAGAATCCCGCGTCGTGCCATCGGTGCCACTTCTCCTTACTGCTCCACGTAGCGCAGGGACCGCAGCCCCCGCTCCAGATGCCAG
The DNA here is from genome assembly GCF_040675635.1 of Streptomyces sp. NPDC049577. Taxonomy (NCBI): domain Bacteria; kingdom Bacillati; phylum Actinomycetota; class Actinomycetes; order Kitasatosporales; family Streptomycetaceae; genus Streptomyces; species Streptomyces sp. NPDC049577. The sequence continues at coordinate 14,725 of NZ_JBFAPH010000117.1, read as the reverse complement.
CTGAGGTAGGCGGCCACCAGGCCGCTGCCCTCCCTGACGTAGCGCGCCTCGCACGCGTCGGCCGTCGCCCAGTCCCCGGTCAGCAGCGCGCCGAGCAGCTCGATCGACTCCGAGGAGGGTACGACGCTTCCCGGAACCCGGCACTCCCCGCAGACGACGCCGCCCGCGGCGGCCGAGAAGAACCGGTTCGGACCGGGCATTCCGCACTTCGCGCAGGCGCCGAAGCTGGGGGCGTACCCGTTGACGGCGAGCGAGCGCAGCAGGAAGGCGTCAAGGACGAGGTGCGGCGCGTGCTCGCCGGCGGCGAGCGTCCGCAGGCCGCCGACCAGCAGCAGGTACTGCTGGACCGCCGGCTCGCCCTCGTGGTCGGTGAACCGCTCGGCGGTCTCCAGCATGGCCGTGCCGGCGGTGTAGCGCGCGTAGTCGGTGACGATCGCACCACCGTACGCGGCGATGGTCTCACTCTGCGTGCAGAGCGGCAGGCTGCGCCCCACGAGCTCGCTGCCGCGCGCGAAGAACTGCACGTCGACGTGCGAGAAGGGCTCCAGCCGGGCCCCGAACTTCGACTTGGTGCGCCGCACCCCCCGGGCGACGGCCCGGACGCGGCCGTGACCGCGGGTGAGGATGGTGATGATCCTGTCCGCCTCGCCCAGCTTCTGGGTTCTGAGGACGATGCCGTCGTCGCGGAACAGACTCATGGGGTCATTGTCCCGTACCCGGACCACTGCTCCGGCCGGGCGGCTCGGCCGCGACGAGCTCGACCTCGAAGCCGTCCTCGTTCTCCAGGTACGCGGCGTAGTGCGCGTCGCCTCCGGCGTACGGGTGCCGGTCGGCAAACAGCAGCCGCCACCCGTGCCGGGCACCCTCCGAGACGAGGGCCTCGACGGCGGCCCGGCCCTCGACGTGGAACGCCAGGTGGTTGAGCCCGGGCCTTCGTCTCTCGTGCCGCTCGTGCGGTTCGGCGGCGAGCGCGGGCGACTGCTCGACGACGACATACGTACCGCCGGGGTGCCGCCAGCTGCGTCCGTGCTCCCACCGCTGGTACGGCGCGTGGCCGAGCGCCTCCAGCAGCCACCCGAAGCTCGCGGCCGCGCGGCCGAGGTCGGGTACCCACAGCTCGATGTGGTGCAGGGCGCCGGTGACCGGCCGGTCGTCACTCATGGGGACGGTATACACACGCCGCCAGCGGGGCGTGCGTCTTCCAGCCGAGCGTCTCGTACAGCGCGCGGCCCTCCGGGGAGGCGCCGAGGCCGCGCCTGCGGTGCTCGGCCGGCGGGGGCGCGGCCCGCGAGACGGCCCAGCCGGCTGCCCACGTCCTGACGAGATCCGGAACCATGAAGGACTTCCTGCGTAATGGGGATTTGACGGCAGGACATTACGCGGGCCCGATGGGATCAGCATCTTCCCTGTCGCGCAGCTCGAACCAGACGCGCTTGCCGACGATCTCCAGCCCGTCCCACACCCAGGTCACGCCGGAGGCGTGGGAGAGCCGCCGGACGAGCATCAGCCCCCTGCCGCGTTCGTCGTCCGGTCCGGGATGACGGGCCCACGGCAGCCGCGTGGTGTCGTCGTCCCGCACAGCCACCACAAGGCTGTGCGGACGGACCGTCACCTCGACGGCGAGGGTCCGTACGCGGGCGTGCTGGACGACGTTGGCGACGGCGTCGGACACGCAGACGCGGGCGTCGTCGAGGAGGAGAGCGAGGGCGGGTGCTCGGCGGCCTCGAGCACACCGGCGAGAAATCGGCGGGCCAGGCGGGCGGTGGATCCGGTGGCGGGGGCGATCAGTTGGTAGGGGCCCACCCCCTCGCCGGGCGCTACGGTGATGGGGTTGTCGAGCGTGGCGATGCTCATGGTTTTCCTCTCAACCGGCTTGCCGGTCACGTGAGTTCGCATACTCACGGCGTGCGGTGTGCGACGATGCGAGGACCGTATGGGGCAACTATGCGCCTGGGCAACGTTGTCACACGGGAGCCACCCGGAGAGGTGGACGCCAGCACAGTTGCGCGCGACGCTGCGCGAACAGAGGTAGGTGGCATGCCGCTGAGGGAGAACCCGAGTGCCCGCCAAGTGCGCTTGGGCACGGAGCTACGGAAGCTGCGCGAGCGCGCGGGCAAGGCCGCTCGTGAGGCCGCCGCCCTGCTCTCGACCGACCAGGCGAAGATCAGTCACATGGAGGCCGGACGCATCGGCATCAGCGAGGAGCGGATCCGCCGGCTCGCGGCGTATTACTCCTGCGACGACGCAGCACTGATCGAGGCACTCTGCGCGATCGCGCGCGAACACCGCGGCCAGGGCTGGTGGGACGCCTACCGTGGTGTTCTCGCACCGGGGTTCCTCGACATCGCCGAGCTCGAGCACCACGCCACCTACATCCGGTGCCTTCAGCCGGTGACGTTTCCCGGGGTCTTCCAGACCGAGGCATACGCGCGGGCACTCTTCGAAAGCGTCATCCCTGCACTGCCCCACGATGAGCTCGAAGCCCGTGTGGAGCACCGCCTGAAGCGACGCGCGATCCTGGATCGCGAATCACCCGCGCCGTTCGAAGCCGTCATTCACGAGGCGGCCCTGCGGATGCGTATCGGCGGCCGGGAGGTGGCACGCCAACAGCTTGAGCACCTCATCGAGGCGTCGGAACGGCCTCATGTCACCCTGCGCGTCATCCCCTTCGCCCGCGAGGAGTTCATCGAGGTCACGCAGACCGTCCTGTTCGCAGGGGGCGTGGTGCCTCAGCTGGACACCGTCCAGATCGACACCCCCTTCGGCGGCAGGCACCTGGATGCCGCCGCCGACATCGACAGGTATCGCCGACTGGGCGACTTCGCGCGGGACGTTTCCCTCGATCCGGCCGGATCCCGGGATTTCATCAAGCACATCGGACAGGAACTGTGAAAGGCCGGACAATGAGCAGCGAAATGGCTTGGCAGAAGTCCTCGTTCTCGGGAGGCGGCGGCGAGCAATGCGTCGAGATAGCGGTGGCCGCCGGCGCTATCCTCCTCCGGGAAGGCGACACCCCGAGGGCCGTTGCGAGCGCCGCTCCCAGCAGATTCCGCGCTCTCCTGGAGCGCACCAAGGCCGGGGCCTACGACCGCTGATCCGGCGGAGCCGCCGCGCGGCCCGTCACCCCGAACGCCCGCCCGTTCCCCGGACGACCGCGCCACCCCACCTGCGCCCCTCTTGCCCGACTGGTCACCCAATCGGGTAATCCTCCCCTCCTGCTCCGAATCGCCCCCGGCAAGACGGCAGACTCTGCTGCAAGCACGGTAAATCCTGATTCGAGGGGGGATGTGCCCATGACGTCACGATGTGTGACGCAGCGGCTGTGCAGAACCACCCTGCCCGTCGCCGCCGCGCTGGGTCTGCTGGTGGGGCTGCCCATGAGCGCGCAGGCGGCGAACGGCCAGTTCGCGTACGTCCGGTCCGACACGGGGACGAACGAGACGATCGCCAACCCGCCGAACGACCACTGCCTGCCCCTGTCCGGCGGCGCGAGCAGGGCCGCCAACATCACGGACACCACGGCGATCGTGTACGCGGACGCCTCCTGTCAGCAGCCGCTGACGCTCGTCGGCGCGGGTACGAGCTGGCAGTCGTCCGGAACGCCCGCCCGGAGCGTGCGCTTCGGCTCCGGGCCGTCGAACGCCGGCCTGGGGAACTCGGGTCAGGGGAACTCGGGCGGCCCGGCCCTCACCAACCCGGGCACCGCCAACCCGGGCCCGGCCAGCCCGGGCACCGCCAACCAGGGCACGCCCAACCCGGGCACCGCCAGTCCCGGTACCCACGGCAGCGCCGGCTTCACCAACGCCGGCTCCGGGAGCCTCCAGCAGCCACCGGCCGAGGGGAGCCGCGCATGAGGCCCCTGCGGCAAGCGGCCCGGATCCTGATCACCGCGGTGGCCGTCTTCGCGACCATGTTCACCCTCAACGCCCCCGCGTGGGCGGCCCCGGACGTCGACGTCGCCCCCGCCACGTCGGGCGTCGCCGCCGACTACAAGTGGTACAGCTGGGGCGATCTGAGCGTCGGCGACTGCCACCAGACCGGTGGCATGCTCAAGATCTACCCGGACGGGAAGTTCACGTTCAGCGCGACGACGTGGACGACCTTCACGCTCAGCGGCGACATCTGGTGGGCCCGCTTCGACCTGCGGGACGGGGCGAACAACTCGCTGTTCACCACCGCCTCGGTCAGGAACCCCGAGGCCATGTGGCCGAGCAAGCACCACGACTGGACAGCGAACGGCACCTACCCGGCGGAGTTCTACAACGCCGTGGCGCACGTCATCCAGCGGGCCTCCTGCTGACACCCGCCCGACCGGCCGGCCGCCCGGCGCCCTCGGTGCCGGGCGGCCGGCCGTGTCGTCATCGGTGCAGCTCGCCGCCGTTGACCACCAGGTAGCGGGCCGTGGCCCGGCACTTGTCGCGGGCCTCGAAGTACATGATGGTGTCGTGCCGGCTGAGCTCCCCGCAGCTGTGCTTGGCCTGCAGCTGCGGCGTGACGAACGGTGTCCTCCGCTCGATCTCCTGGCGGAAGAACGGGAATTCCGGCCCGGGCTCCGAACAGGCCAGCGTGTAGCCGGAGGGCGCCTTCTTCGAGGCGACCGTCCGGCACCCCGTCGATTCGGCCGACGCGGTGGGGGACGAGAAGGCGACGAGGACGACGGCGGCGAGCGCCGTCAGGGTCGTACCGGTGAGACGCCGAGAGTTCATGACGACGAGAATGGGCCGCGCCGGCGGCCCAGTTCAAGATCATCGGCCCGGTGCCGGGCGGCACACGTCAGAATTGCCGCGCCATCCCGATGGACTCGGGCGCGGGGTCGGCGAAGCCGAACTTCGCGTAGAGGTGACGGGCGTCGCCGTCGGCGATGAGCGAGGCGTACGCACCGGCGGGCGCGCGGCACTCCAGTTCGGCGGTGAGGGCCGCCATGATGCGCTTGCCGAGTCCCCGGCCCTGGTGGGCGGGGAGGACGCAGATGTCGACGATCTGGAAGAAGCAGCCGCCGTCGCCGATGATCCGGCCCATGCCGATCGTCTCGCCGTCGTGGTGCACGGTCACTCCGTACCAGGTGTTGGGCAACCCGATCGCCGACCCCTCGGGCGACTTGGCGCCGAGCCCGGTGGCGTCGCGCAGCCGGCGGTAGGTGTCGACGGCCGGCACACCGGCCCGGACTTCATAGGCGTCGTCGAGAAGATCCACGACCGCAGCCTACGATCATCCGACGACTACCGTTGCCGTGGTGGGTGTCGGAGCGATCGGCGGCGTCGTGGCCGCCCGGCTGGTCGCGGCGGGACACGCCGATGTGACCACGTGCGTGCGCTCGCCGCTCGGCGGGCTGACGGGGATCTCCCCCTACGACGGCGTCCGCGCCGCCGCCAGGAGGCGGTCCGTCTCTTCCGGGCAGAGGGTCAGCGCGCGGCCCACCGTCGCCAGCACCTCGCGCTCCGCCGGCCGGTACGGGCCGTCCGCGAGGGCGATGCGGGCGCCCTGGAGGAGGATGGCCTCGCGGCCCGCGGGGGCCAGGTGCGGGGCCAGTGGTTCGAGGGCCTCGTGGAGCTCGATGACCAGGGCCGTGCCGCAGCGGTCGAAGCCGTGGCGGCCGGCGGCGGGGCCGGGTGGGGTGGCGTAGCGGCCCGGGAGCCGGCCCGTGTCGGCCGCGAGGGCCTCGATGAGCGTGACGAGCTGCTCCTCGCTGCAGTCGGCGAAGCCCGCCGCCCGGACCGCGCCGACGGCGGCGCGGCGGACGGTGCGGGCCTCGGTGCCGCCGGCGGCGAGGATCGCCAGGGCGACGGTGTGCACGGCGTCGCGGAGCATGGCGGAGAAGCGGGTGGTGGTGGGGTGGTCGAGGACGTCCATGGGGTACCGCTCCCGGCAGGCCGTGCATTCGACGACCGGACCGGCCGGACCGCGCGAGAGCAGCGGCACGCCGAACACGACGAGGCGGCGGCGCCCGGTGCGGCGGTGGTAGTTGCGGTCGCCGCCGCAGCCGGGGCAGAAGAACTCGCCGTCGCCGACGGTGCGCCATACGGTGCGTACGCCCACCACACACCGGTCCGGGCTGTGTCGGCCTTGCGCGTGCATCACGGCGCACCTCCATAACGCCACGGCCTCGTCGCCGCGTTGACGTGATGTTAGCCACACGTGTGATGCGGCGTCAGCACCTCGCCGCGCCGACTTCCGGCGGCCACTGGCCGAAAGCGGTGCGAGGCCCACCGGATGTGGTGGTTCCGCGGGCCGTCACGTTGACGGCCCGCGGACCCGCGTCACCGGTACGCGCGGTTCACCGCCGAGACGACGGCCTTGATCGAGGCCCGGGTGGTGTTGGGGTCGATGCCGATGCCCCACAGCACCCGGCCGTCGATCACGCACTCGATGTACGAGGCCGCCTGGGCGCTGGCGCCCTCGCTCATGGTGTGCTCGGTGTAGTCGAGCAGCCGGGCGTCGACGCCGATCGCGGCGAGGGCGTCGAAGAAGGCGGAGATCGGGCCGTTGCCGGTGCCGGTGAGCACGGTGTCGCGCCCGTCGACGACCGCCTCGACGGTCAGCGCGTCGCGGCCCTCGCTCGTGGTGGAGGTGTGGGTGCCGCGCAGGGCGACGCGGCCCCAGGGGTTGTCGGCGGTCGGCAGGTACTCGTCCTGGAAGACCGACCAGATCTCCTGCGGGGTGACCTCGCCGCCCTCGGCGTCCGTCTTGGCCTGGATGATCTTCGAGAACTCGATCTGCATCCGGCGCGGCAGGTCCAGCTTGTGGTCGTTCTTCAGGACGTACGCGATGCCGCCCTTGCCGGACTGCGAGTTGACGCGGATGACGGCCTCGTACGAGCGTCCGACGTCCTTGGGGTCGATGGGCAGGTACGGCACGGCCCATTCGATGTCGTCCACGGTCGTGCCGGCGGCGGCCGCCGCGGCCTCCATGGCCTCGAAGCCCTTCTTGATGGCGTCCTGGTGGGAGCCGGAGAAGGCGGTGTAGACCAGGTCGCCCGCGTAGGGGTGGCGCGGGTGGACCTCCATCTGGTTGCAGTACTCGGCGGTGCGGCGGATCTCGTCGATCTGCGAGAAGTCGATCATCGGGTCGACGCCCTGGGAGAACAGGTTCATGCCCAGGGTGACCAGGTCGACGTTGCCGGTGCGCTCGCCCTGGCCGAACAGGCAGCCCTCGATCCGGTCCGCGCCGGCCATGACGGCCAGCTCGGCGGCGGCCACGGCGGTGCCCCGGTCGTTGTGCGGGTGGACGGACAGGCAGATGTGCTCGCGGCGGGAGAGGTTCCGCGACATCCACTCGAAGCGGTCGGCGTGCGTGGAGGGGGTGGAGCGCTCGACGGTCGCCGGCAGGTTCAGGATGATCTCGCGGCCGTCCTCCGGCTGCCAGACGTCCATGACGCCCTCGCAGACCTCCAGGGCGAAGTCCAGCTCGGTGTCGGTGAAGATCTCCGGGCTGTACTGGTAGCCGAAGACCGTCTCGTCGCCGAGGATCTTCTCGGCGTACTCCATGACCAGCCGGGTGCCGTCGACGGCGATCTGCTTGACCTCCTCGCGGGAACCCCGGAAGACCACCCGGCGGAAGACGGGCGCGGTGGCGTTGTAGAGGTGCACGGTGGCGCGGTGGGCGCCGCGCAGCGACTCGACCGTGCGCTCGATCAGCTCCTCGCGGGCCTGGGTGAGGACGGAGATCGTCACGTCCTCGGGGACGGCGCCCTCCTCGATGATCGACCGTACGAACTCGAAGTCGGTGGCGCCGGAGGAGGGGAAGCCGACCTCGATCTCCTTGTAGCCCATGCGGACCAGCAGGTCGAACATCTCGCGCTTGCGGGCGGGCGACATCGGGTCGATCAGCGCCTGGTTGCCGTCGCGCAGGTCGGTCGACAGCCAGCGGGGGGCCTTGGTGATCCGGCGGTCGGGCCAGGTGCGGTCGGGGATGTCCACCGCGTCGTACGGGCGGTACTTGTGCACCGGCATCCCGGACGGCCTCTGGGTCACGGTGGCGGCGGTGAGGGGCGTGGGACGGCCGACGGCGGTGGCGGGCTGCTGCGGCTGCTCGGGCATCTGCTCGGGTCTCCTCGGATGGTCCGTGGTGGTCCGTGGGGCGAGGCCGACGGGGCAGCTCACGGGTGCCCGCGTACGCCGAGACTCCGCGGGGAGGGGGTCGGCCTACGACTACAGGCCCTCACCGCGGCAGCTAAGGAGAAGCAGCACGTCACGCATGGTGCGCAGCACACTAGCCGAGACGGGCGCGACGCGGCGGACCGTTCCACGATGCGGGACGGGCGGGGCGTCCGAGCTCGGGGGTGGCGATGCGGTCCTGTACCGGAAAAAGGGAGCTCAACCACTCATTTTCATGAATCACCGCGCCAAGGAGTGACAGCCCCGGGGGCCGGTGCCAGATTGCACGCCATGAACCCCACCGTGAACAGGACGTTCTGCGCGATCGTCCCCCCACACGTGCTGGACAGGCTCGCCCAGACGGACGATCCGCGTTTCTACGAACCGGCGCGGCGCACGCTGGAGCACGACGGCCTGCTGCGCACCCGCCGCCGGGTGACCGGCCTGCGCCCGCTGGACTCCTCGGCCGGCACGCCGTCCGACAAGCCGCAGCGGACGATCTACGACTCCGGGCACCTGGAGCGGCTGCCCGGCCGCAAGGTCCACGCCGAGGGCGACGCCCCGGCCAAGGACGCCACGGTCAACCGCGCCCACGCCGGACTCGGCGCGACCTTCGACCTCTACCTCAACGTCTTCGGCCGGCGCTCCATCGACGACGCCGGCATGCCGCTGAACGCCTCGGTCCACTACGGCGAGAAGTACGACAACGCCTTCTGGGACGGCGAGCAGATGGTCTTCGGCGACGGGGACGGCGAGCTGTTCGTCGACTTCACCGTGTCCGTCGACGTCATCGGCCACGAGCTGACCCACGGGGTCACCCAGCACACGGCCAACCTCGAGTACTACGGCCAGTCCGGCGCCCTGAACGAGTCGTTGTCGGACGTCTTCGGCTCGATGATCAAGCAGTACGCGCTCGGCCAGACGGCCGACCAGGCGGACTGGCTGATCGGCCAGGGCCTGCTGGCCCCGCATGTCACCGGTACGGCCCTGCGCTCCATGAAGGCCCCCGGCACGGCGTACGACGACGACGTCCTCGGCAAGGACCCGCAGCCCGCGGTCATGGACGACTACGTCCACACCAACCGCGACAACGGCGGCGTCCACATCAATTCCGGCATCCCCAACCACGCCTTCTACCTGCTGGCCACCGAGCTCGGCGGCCACTCCTGGGAGCGCGCGGGGAAGATCTGGTACGACACCCTCACCGGCGGCGAGCTCGCCGCCGACGCCGGCTTCGCGGACTTCGCACGGCTGACCGCCGCGGTGGCCCGCAGCCTGTACGGCGAGGGCGACGAGATCGGTGCCGTGCTCAAGGCGTGGCAGCAAGTGGGCGTTCCGGCGTCCTGATGGCCCATGGCCCCCGCGATCCGGGGCAAGAATGACGTCATGCGGATCGTCATCACGCGAACCGGCGGTTTCGCCGGGATCGAGCGCCGGGCCGAACTGGACACCACCGGCCGGCCCGACGCCACCCACCTCGAAGCCCTGGCCCACCGCGCCCTCGCACCGGGCCGGGAGTCCTCGCACAAGGGCGTACCGGACGGCTTCCACTACGAGATCAAGGTGAACGGCCGTTCGGTGCACCTCGCGGACCCGCACCTCACCCAGGAACAGCGCGAACTGATCCGGACAGTCCTGAAGGAGGGGGCCTGACGCCTGTCCGGCGGAGCCTCGCAGGGCTGCGGCCCGGTTCGCACACCGCCGGACCGGCGCGTCGTGGCCGCTCACCGTCGCGGCGGCAGAAGAACCGTCCGCCGCGATGGCGACGACCCACCGCCGCGAGGGTCCGGCCCCCGTCCCCGTTCGGCTAGAAGCCCAGCTTGCGGAGCTGCTTCGGGTCGCGCTGCCAGTCCTTCGCCACCTTCACGTGCAGGTCCAGGAAGACCGGCGTGCCCAGCAGGGCCTCGATGTGCTTGCGGGACTTCATGCCGACCTCCTTCAGGCGCGCGCCCTTCGGGCCGATGATGATGCCCTTCTGGCTGGGGCGCTCGATGTAGACGTTGGCGTGGATGTCCAGGAGCGGCTTGTCCTTGGGGCGGTCCTCGCGGGGGAGCATCTCCTCGACGACGACGGCGATGGAGTGCGGCAGCTCGTCGCGGACGCCCTCCAGGGCGGCCTCGCGGATGAGCTCGGCGACCATGACCTGCTCCGGCTCGTCGGTCAGGTCGCCCTCGGGGTAGAGCGGCGGGCTCTCCGGCAGGAGCGGCACGAGGAGGTCGGCGAGGAGGGAGACCTGCTTGTCGCCGACGGCCGAGACCGGGATGATCTCCTGCCACTCGATGCCGAGGTCCTGGCCGAGCTTCTGGATGGCCAGCAGCTGCTCGGCGAGGGCCTTGGAGTCCACCAGGTCGGTCTTGGTGACGATCGCGACCTTGGGAGTCTTCTTGATCGCGGCGAGCTCGGCCGCGATGTAGCGGTCGCCCGGGCCGATCTTCTGGTCGGCCGGCAGGCAGAAGCCGATCACGTCGACCTCGGCCCAGGTGGTGCGGACCACGTCGTTGAGCCGCTCGCCGAGCAGGGTGCGCGGCTTGTGCAGACCGGGGGTGTCCACCAGGACCAGCTGGGCGTCCGGGCGGTGCACGATGCCGCGCACGGTGTGGCGGGTGGTCTGCGGGCGGTTCGAGGTGATCGCGACCTTGGTCCCCACCAGTGCGTTGGTCAGGGTCGACTTGCCCGCGTTGGGGCGGCCGACGAAGCACGCGAAGCCCGCGCGGTGGGGGGCCTGGGACGGGGACGAGGATTTATCCATGACAGTTATTGTCCCCGATCGTCCGGCCCCCGCCGAACAGCGCCCCTTATCCCGCGGTGATCACCGCGCCCGGGGTGCCGTCCGGGCCCGCGAGCAGCACGGGCGTGTCCGGTCCGCCCAGGTCGCGGACGGCGGCGCGGTCGGCGTCCGGGACGGCCGCCGCCTCGCTGACGACCGCCGCGGCCTCCAGCGAGCGGGCGCCGCTGGCCACGGCCATCGCCACGGCGGTCTGCAGGGCGCTCAGCCGCAGCGAGTCCAGGGCGACGGTGCCGGCGACGTACGTGCGGCCCGTCTCGTCCCGGACGGCCGCACCCTCGGGGACGGCGTTGCGGGCGCGGGTGGCGCGGGCCAGGGTGATCAGCTTGCGGTCCTCGGGGTCCTGCACGGTGACCTCTGCGTTGTCCGTCATGGCCGGAGCATAGTGAACGCCCGTCCCGCGCCTGCTAGCCGGCCAGCGGGAACATGCTGCCGCGGCGGCCCTCCGGGGAGTTCAGCCACTCCAGCTTGGCGGCGGTCTCCGTGCCCGGGTAGGGGTTGTGCAGCACGATCGCCAGGTCCGGCCGCTCCGGGACGCGCAGCTGGGTGCTCTCGAAGGCGAGCGTGCCGACCAGCGGGTGCTCCAGCTCCTTGCGCAGCTGGCCGGGGGCGCTGACGTCCCCCCGGGCCCACAGCTCCCGGAACTCCTCGCTCTCGGCGGAGAGTTCGTCGAGGATCTCCTGGAAGCCCTCGTCGTCCGGGCGCTCCGAGCAGGCGGCGCGGAACTGGGCGACGACGCGGTGGGCGTTGGCCTCCCAGTTGGCCGAGCGGGCGCGGTAGACGGGGTCGGTGAAGAAGGTGATCAGGCAGTTCTGCCGCTGGTCCGGGCGGAAGCCCATGACCAGGCCGGCGGACTCGTTGTAGGCGATGGTGTTCCAGTAGGCGTCCATCACGTGCGCCGGGAGGGGCATCCAGGCGTCGATCAGGCGCTTGATCCCGTCGCACAGATAGTCCCCGGCGAGCTCCGCCTCCGGCAGCGGCGGGTTCAGGCCGGCGAGGACGTACAGGTGCCGGCGCTCGGGGCCCTTCAGCCGCAGCACGCGGGCGACCGCGTCGAGGACCTGTGGGGAGACCGTGATGTCCCGCCCCTGCTCCAGCCACTGGTACCAGGAAGCACCCACTCCGGCGAGGACCGCGACCTCCTCCCGGCGCAGCCCGGGCGTACGCCGGCGGGCCCCGCCGTCCGGCAGGCCGGCGTCGGCCGGGCTCACCCGGGCCCGACGGCTCATCAGGAACTCCCGCAGCTCGTGGCGGCGGCGCGGCGCGGCGGCGCGTGCGTGCGGTACGGCGGTCAACGGGTCCCCCTCGTGACTGGTGGTGCGACCACCACCATAAGTGCGTTCTCCCCAGCGGTATTCCGCGGACCCGAGGGTGGACGCATGGCGATCGACACCCCGACCACCGCCCCGCCCCTCGCGGCGCAACCGGCGCGCATGACGACCCGCGACAAGCTGATCCTGATGGTGCTGTGCGCCGCGCAGTTCATCGTCGCGCTCGACTTCTCCATCCTCAACGTGGCCCTGCCCGTCCTCGGTGACGACCTGGGCATGGGCCAGGCCGACCTCCAGTGGGCGGTCACGGCCTTCGCGCTGCCCTCGGGCGGCTTCCTGCTGCTCTTCGGCCGGATCGCCGACCTCTACGGGCGGCGCCGGCTCTTCCTGACCGGGCTCGCCCTGTTCGCCCTGGCGTCCGTGCTGGCCACCTTCGCGTGGAACCCGGCGGCCTTCCTCGCCGGGCGCGCCCTGCAGGGGCTGGGCGCGGCGGTCATCGTGCCGACCGGTATGTCCCTGCTGACCACGACCTTCGCCGAGGGCCCGCAGCGCGAGCGGGCGCTGGGCATCAGCGGCACGCTGCTCTCCCTGGGCTTCACCGTGGGCATGGTGCTCGGCGGCGTGATGACCGACTTCCTCGGCTGGCGCTCCACGATGGGTCTGCTGGCGCTCGCCGGCGCCGGTGTCCTGGCCGTCGCACCGGGCCTGCTCACCGAGTCGCGGCACAGCGAGCGGCCCCGGATGGACCTCCCGGGCGCGGTCACGGTGACCGGCGGTCTGCTCGCCCTGATCTACGCCCTGTCGACGGCGGCCCAGCGGGGCTTCGGCGGCGCGGACGTCATCACCGGCCTCGTCGCCGGGGCCCTGCTGCTGGCCGGCTTCGTCGTCGTGGAGTCCCGGGCCGCCGAGCCGCTGGTCTCGCTGCCGATGCTGCGGCGGCGGACGGTGGCCTGGGGGAACCTCGCCGGACTGATCACCTTCTCGATGATGAGCACCGTCGTGTTCCTGCTGACCCTGTACCTCCAGGAGGTGCTGGAGCTCTCGGCCTTCCGCACGGGCCTGGTCTTCGGCGTGCAGGGCGTCTTCGCCGCGGTCGCCGGGATGACCGCGCCGAAGGTCATCGCCCGTTTCGGGACCCGCGGCACGCTGGTGACCGGCCTGCTGGTCCAGGCCGTCTGCACCGCTGCCCTGCTGGGTCTGCGCACCGACTCGGGCGCCTGGCTGGCGCTCGCGGCCGCGGCCGTCGCCTGCGTCGGCCATCTGTGGGCGATCGTCTCCTACGGCGTGACCGCCACCTCCGGGCTGCCGGACGGCGAGCAGGGCCTGGCCACCGGGCTGGTGACCAGCTCGCAGCAGGTGGGCATCACCATCGGCATCCCGCTGCTGAGCGCGCTCGCCTCGGCGCACATCACGGCCCTGCGCTCGGACGGGGCGTCCTTCGCGTCGGCGACCCTGGGCGGGATCAGGCTGGGGCTGGGCGTCGACGCGGCGGTGGTGGCGGTGACCGCCGTGCTGGTGGCGTTCGGCCTGCGGCGGGCCCGCTGACGGGCGCGGGCCTCAGCCCGGCCCCTCCGGGGCGTCGGCGCGCAGCCGGACCTCCTCCGCCAGTCGGTCCAGGCTCTGTTCCAGGGCCTGCTCGACCGCGCTGTCGGAGGGGGCGTGCGCCTCGTCGAAGAAGGTGAGGTGCACGGTCACCTCGGTGGTCCCGCCGCCGGCGCCCGCGATCTGCAACCAGCCGGTGTAGCGGCCGGTCTCGCGGGTGCCCCACTCCATCCGCAGCTCCTCCTTGTCGACGCGGACGAGCGCGGCGGCGTCCTCGCCGGTGCGGTCCTCGTGCACGGTGACCCCGGGCGGGCTGTCCGGGTGGACGTGGAGGTCGCGGGGCAGCCAGCTGTCCAGCCGTCCCAGGTCGCAGGCCTGATCGAAGACGACCTCGGGCAGGGCCGGCATGGTCCGGGACCGTACGAACTCGCTCATCGGTGGCGCTCCTCACGGCCGGCGGCCACGGTCATGAGCAGGCCGCCGAGGATGGAGAGGTTCTTGAGGAACTGGATCCGCTGCTGGATCCGTTTCCCGGGGTCGTCCTCGCTCCAGAAGGGGTGCCCGGCGATCGTGGTCGGCACGAGGCTCGCGGCCAGCGCGAGCGCGGCGAGCCGCGGCACCCGCCCGGTCGCCAGCAGCGCGCCGGCCCCGACGTCCACGGCGCCGTTCATCCGTACCAGCCGCTCGGCATCGGCCGGCAGCCAGGGCACTCGCCGTGCGAAGGCCAGGGCGACGGGCGCGGCGGCGGGGGCGAGGAGCTCGGGGTGCCGGAGGGTTTGCCACCCGCTGGCGAGGAAGACGGAGGCCAGGAGGGGGCGGGCTGCGGCTTTCAGGGGTGCCATTCCCGTGCAGTGCCCTGTCGCCTACGGCGCATTCACGTGTTTCCCGGGGTTCCCCCGGTCGGCCCAAGCGAGCTGGGGGCAAGCCCCCACGCCCCCGAGGCCCCTCCATCCCGCCGCGACGGCGAGAAGCGGCCACAACCGGACCAGCGGTGCCGGACCGGCCCCCACCCTGAGCAAAGAGGCACCGGCACG
>NZ_JBFAPH010000116.1:0-17557 GCF_040675635.1 Streptomyces sp. NPDC049577 | reverse complement strand
CCGGCCCTTCACCACTGGGATCGCCAAGCGTCAGGCGCCGAAGGAGGTGTGGCACACCAAGGTCTTCCGCCGCATCAACGTCGTGATCACCTCGGTCTGGGCCGCCGCCTTCACGCTCACCGCCGCCGCCGTCGCCGCAGTTCACGCTGCCGGTCTCAACGGCGCCCTGTCCACGGCCGCCCAGGTCGCCGGGTTCGTGCTCCCGGCGATGTTCACCGCTCGCTACCCCGACCGGGTGCGTGCCCGTCTGACCCAGAACGGTCACTGACCCGCCCCCCGGCCCGCCGGATCCGCCCACGCGGCCCGTGCCGCCGACGCGCCACGCCGTTCACGCTCAAGCCGTTCACGCTCAAGCCGTTCCCGCGAAGCACTCCAGGAGGTACGACCGATGACCGCCGCACCCGCCCATCTCGCCGGCAACTTCGCCCCCGTCGCCCAGGAGCTGACCGCACACGAGCTCCCCGTCACCGGGGCGATCCCGCCGGAGCTCTCCGGCTGGTACCTGCGCAACGGCCCCAACCCGCACGACGCCGCCTCCGGTCACTGGTTCTTCGGTGACGGAATGGTCCATGGCGTGCGCCTGGAGGGCGGCCGGGCCACGTCCTACCGCAACCGATGGGTCCGCACCCCGACCTTCACCCGAGGCGCCCGCGTCTACGACGAGCTCGGCAACCGCGATCTCACCGCCGGTGTGGCCAACACCCATGTGGTGCGCCACGCGGGCCGCATCCTCGCCCTGGTGGAGACCTCTTTCCCCTGTGAGCTCGACCTCCGCGCCGGCCGCGAGCTCGACACCCTCGGCCCGTACGACTTCGGAGGCCGCCTCAACACGCCGATGACCGCCCACCCCAAGACCTGCCCGATCACCGGTGAGCTGCACTTCTTCGGTTACGGCGGGCTCACCCCGCCCTACCTCACGTACCACCGGGCCGACGCCGGCGGTGAGTTGACTGTCAGCCGTCCCATCGACGTGCCGGGGCACACGATGATGCACGACTTCCATCTCACGGAGTCCCACGTCGTGTTCATGGATCTGCCCGTCGTCTTCGACCTCGAACTCGCCATGAGCGGGGGCGGAATGCCCTACACCTGGAACCCCTCCTACGGAGCCCGGCTCGGCATACTGCGCCGCGACGACCCGTACGGCGAGGTGCGCTGGCTGCCGATCGACCCCTGCTACGTCTTCCACGCGCTCAACGCCCACGACGAGAGCGACGCGAACGGCGACCGCATCGTCCTGCATGTCGTCCGCTACCCGCACTGGGGCGGCGGCAAGAACTTCGACCGGTCACGCCCCGCGCTCTGGCGCTGGACCGTCGACCTGACCGCCGGGAAGGTCACCGAGGAGCAACTGGACGACCGGCCCTGTGAGTTCCCGCGCATCGACGACCGGCTGGCGGGGCAGCCGGTGACCCACGGCCATGTCACTGTCGCGTCCCCGCCGGGTGGCGGCGAGGTGCCCGGCGAGCTCCTCCGGTACGACCTTCGGACCGGTTCTGTGGCACGCCATGCGTTCGGCCCCGGGCGGATACCCGCCGAGGCCGCCTTCGCCCCCGCGGACTCCCGCCCCGGCGGCCCGGGCTGGCTCCTCACCTACGTCTACGACGCGGCGACGGATACCAGCGACCTCGTCATCCTCGACGCCGACGACCTGGCGGCGCCGCCGACGGCCGTGATCCACCTGCCGCAGCGGGTGCCGTACGGCTTCCACGGCAACTGGCTGCCCGACGTGGCGTGAGGCACGCGGTGCGGGGCGGCTCCGGCGCCGGGCCGGAGCCGCCGGGCGGGGCTGGGGCCGGGTTCAGCGGGGGCCGGCGAGCGCGTCCATGGTGCGGGCCTGCACCTCGCGCTCGGCGGCGGCGGCGATGAACGCGGCCACGTTCCCGTCCCCGACCAGAGCCCGCACGGCCCGCACGGTCTCCGCCGGCAGGGGGACCGTCTCCGAGGGGGCGGCGCCCGGGGGAGTGCCGGTCCCGGGGAGCGGCCGGGCCGGAGAGGAAGGCGTGACCGGCGGTGTGACCGGGGACGGGGGCGGGGCCGTGACGTCCGTGAGGTGGTGGCGCAGGTGCCGGGTGGCCAGGGCACGCATCGCGCGGGCGAGTTCCGCGTCGACCGTCTGCTGGGCGAGGGGCCGCAGACGGCGGACGAGGGAGGCGGCCTCCGAGGCCTCCTCGTCGCTCGGAGGGTGATCGAGATAGGGGGAGAAGACGTGTTCGGTGGTGAAGTCGAGGAAGCGGGCCGCTATGTGCTCCACCCGGGTGCGGAGCTCGCGCAGATGGCCGGAGATGGCGTGCAGCGGCACACCGGCGGCGTGGAGCTCGGCGGCGACGGCCAGTTGCCGCGGGCTCGGCACGAGGAATTCACCGGGGGCGTCCGCGAGGGGGACCAGGACGCCGAGTTCCACTGCCTCCCCGACGGCGTCGTCGTCCGGTCGGCCGCCGAACGTCTCGTCCAGCTCGGCGCGGGTGAGCCGGCCCGGCTCCTCGTCCGTCCAGGGCCCGTCCACCTCCGCGACCAGCCCGAGGACGCCACCGAGCCCGCGCCCGGTGTCCCAGGCGTCCAGCAGCTCCTTGATGCTGGCCAGCGTGTAGCCGCGCTCCAGGAGCCCGGCGATCTGGTGGAGCCGCGCCAGATGGGTGTCCCGGTAGACGTTGGCCCGGCCGCGCCGTTCCGGTTTGGGCAGCAGCCCCCGGTCCAGATAGGCGCGGATCGTACGGACCGTGGCGCCGCTGTGACGGGCCAGGTCCTCGATCCGGTACTCGGCCGGCTGCTCGGCGCCCGCGCCGGCCTCGGTGACTGTGCCCATTCCCGTTCCCGTGCCCATGTCCGTGCCCGGGGCCGCGCCGGTGTGCGGGCTAGGCAAGGGCGGACCGTCCGATCGCGTTGGCCGCGGCTCGCGCGGCGGGGGAGGTGGTCAGATAGGCGACGGCCCTGCTCAGCGAGCCCTCCTGGGAGGGGTGGTAGGAGCGACGGAGGTAGCGGGGGATGGCCCCGCCCAGTTCGTTCCAGCCGGGCAACAGGCCCTTCGCCACGGCCCGGTTGTGCCGGCGCAGCGAATAGCGCATCCGGCCGACGAGCCGCGGGTCGTTGTGGATCAGATAGGTCGCGCCCTTTCTCCACAGATAGGTCAGCACGGGCGCCGTGACCAGCATGCCGAGCACCCGGCGGGCGTAGCGGCCGGGGTCCTCGCCGCCGCAGTGCTCGTACATGTCGAAGGCGACCGAGCGGTGCTCGACCTCTTCCGCTCCGTGCCAGCGCAGCAGGTCCAGCATCACCGGGTCCGGGTCGGCCCGGTCGAGGGCCTCCGTCCGCAGGACCCAGTCGCCCAGGACGGCCGTGAACTGCTCTATCGCCGCGATCAGCGCGAGGCGGAAGCGCAGCCACTCCCGGTCGGAGAGCGGCAGGCCGAACGGCGGCCGCTCGCCGAGCAGCACGTCGAAGAGGAAGTCGACGTGGCGGGTGTAGGGCCCGGTGTCCAGGCCCTGTTCGGCGAGGTGAGTGAGCACGTAGGCGTGCTGGACGCTGTGGGTGGCCTCCTGGCCCATGAAGCCCTTCACGTCTCTCAGGAGCTCCTCGTCCGTGACGAGGGGGAGGGCCTCCTTGAAGACCTTCACGAACCATCGTTCACCGGCGGGAAGCAGCAGATGGAGGACGTTGATGACATGGGTCGCGGTCGGCTCGTCCGGTATCCAGTGCAGGGGGGTGCCGTCCCAGTCGAAGGACACGCGTCGCGGCGCGATGACATGGCTCATCACAGTGCTCCTGTTGTTCCTGTCGCGGCTGTTACTGCGGGGGGTTGAGCCGGGCGAGGGCGCGGCGCGTCCTCGGGGCGAAGCGGGAGAGCAGCCGCATGCCGTGCGCCTCCGGCGTCACCGGCACGACCGCCAGGTCCCGGGCCACGGCTCGCAGGATCGCCTCGGCGACCTTCTCGGGCGGGTAGTTGCGCCGCCCGTACAGCCGCGAGGTGCTCTCCCGCCGACGCTGCTGCTCCGCCTCCGTCAGACCCGCGAAGCGCGTGGTGCGGGTGATGTCGGTGTTGACGATGCCGGGGCAGATGGCGGAGACGCCGATGCCCTGCCCGCCCAGCTCGGCGCGGAGGCATTCGCTGAGCATCAGGACGGCGGCCTTGGAGGTGCTGTAGGCGCTGAGGCTCCGGGAGGGCTGGAAGGCGGCGGCGGATGCGGTGTTGACGATGTGGCCGCCCTGTCCCCGTTCCACCATCTGCCGGCCGAAGAGACGGCAGCCGTGGATGACGCCCCACAGGTTGACGTCGAGGACCTTGCGCCACTCCTCGGCCGTGGTGTCCATGAAGGCCCCGGCCAGACCGATGCCCGCGTTGTTGACCAGCACGTCCACCACGCCGTACTCGGCGGCGACCTTGGCGGCCAGCTTCTCCATCGCCTGCTCGTCGGAGACGTCGGCACACTCCGCCCACGCCTCCGGCGCCCCGGTCAGCCGGGCGAGCTCGGCCGTGCGGGCGGCGCCCTCGGCGTTCCGGTCGACGGCGACGACCCGTGCCCCCGCCTCCGCGAAGGCGAACGCCGTGGCCCGCCCTATCCCGCTGGCCGCGCCGGTCACCAGCACCAGCCGGCCGGCGAAGTGCGGGGCGTACGGGCTGGTCCTGGCCGGTGCGGGTGCGGGGCCCGGGGTGCCGGCCTCGCGCCGGGCCTCGGCCGCCGAGACGAAGTCCGCGATCCAGGCGGCCGTCTGGTCCGGTCGGGTACGCGGCACCCAGTGCCGGGTGGCGACCGTGCGGCGTACCAGGCCCGGCGCCCACTGCTCCAGGTCGTCGTAGAGCCGCTCGGAGAGGTAGGCGTCACCGGTCGGCACGATCAGCTGTACCGGCACGTGGGCGTAGGCGTCGGTGCGGGGCCGGCGCATGCGGGGGCGGACGTTGTCGCGGTACAGCCACGCGCCGTGGGCGGCGTCCCTGGGCAGGGAGTCGGTCGGGTAGCCGTCGTCGGGCAGTTGCTCCCTGCTGCGCAGGATCTGCGGCCACCGTCTGCCGAGCGGGCCGCGCCAGGCCGCCTCGGGCAGACCGGGTGTGTGCAGTACGTAGACGTACCAGGAGCGGGCGCCCTGGCCGAGGAGGTGGGCCAGCCGGCGCGGGGTGGGCCGGGTCAGCCGCCGGTTGATCCAGTGGCCGAAGTGGTCCAGGGACGGGCCGGAGACGGAGGTGAAGGAGGCCACGCGGCCCTCGGTGCGGCCGACGGTCACGAATTCCCAGCCCTGCACCGAGCCCCAGTCGTGGCCCACGAGGTGCACGGGGGTGCCGGGGCTGACCGCGTCGGCGACCGCGAGGAAGTCGTCGGTGAGCTTCTCCAGGGTGAATCCGCCGCGCAGCGGGCTGGGCGCGGTCGAGCGGCCGCAGCCGCGCACGTCGTAGAGGACGACGTGGAAGCGGTCCTTCAGCCGGTGGGCGACCTCGGACCAGACCTCCTTGCTGTCCGGGTAGCCGTGCAGCAGGACGACGGTGGGGTTCGCGGAGTCCCCCAGCTCGGCGACGCACAGCTCGACGCCGTCCGTGCGGACCCGGCGTTCCCGCGCGCCCTCCAGCCCGGTGGCGCCGGTGCCGTCGGGGCCACCGCTCCGCCGGTCGTCCGGTCCCTGTCCCGTACGGAGCCTCATGCGGCTCTCTCCTCACGTCCGCGCCGCACGTGCGGCAGATCGTCGTCCAGCCAGAACGCGCTCTCCAGCGGGTCCCGGGAGTCCGTGACCACCAGGAGTTCCTCGAACTTCACCCCGGTGCCGCGGAAGCCCAGATGGGGTTCGACCGCCCACAGGCCCGGACGCGGGGGATGGCCGGAGGAGCGGTGCGGGCTCCACAGCGGCGACCAGCCCTCCCGGTGGCCGCGCAGGGCGTCGGAGGCCAGGCCCCTCAGCGCCTGTGTGCCGAAGCCGAAAAGCTGCGGGGACCAGCGGCGTTCGGACAGCCGGCCCACCTTGTGGGCGATCACTCCGAAGGGATACGCGCGATGGCGGTTGGTGTAGCCCTGGCGCATCATGAGCCGGTCCACGTCCTCGTAGATCTCCCGCAGCGGGCGGCGCTCGCGCACCTCGCGCAGGATCAGCTCGCGGTGCTCCAGGAGATCGCTCGTCATCCGCTCGTGCAGCGGGTCGGGGCCGAGGCAGCCGGCGTAGCCGACGTCCGCGGTGAAGCCGCGGTGGACCGGCGCCAGGTCGAGGATGAACGGCATGCCCGGCTCCAGTCGCCGGCCCGTGGGGAAGAACTGCGTCGGCAGGCGGAACCCCGTGAACGCCGTGCGGTCGCCGAACCAGGCGAAGGGCAGGTGGAACCAGTCCCGCACGCCGCGCCCGGCCAGCCAGTCGCGCTGCATCCGGGCCGCTTCCCGCTCGGTCACCCCCGGGCGGAGCCGCGCCGCGACCGCCTCCGCGCAGTCATAGGCCAGCCGTTGCGCCTCCCGAAAACCCCGCAGGTCAGAGGCATCCTCAGCCGCCATGCCACACCACCCGGTCGCCATGGGTCCCGGACACAACTCCGGGAGCACCGGTCTCAGTTGACACCGATGAATGTGACAGTGGCCGACGGCCACGTCAAGGGGCCGGGTCGTAGCCCGGACGGCGCCCCCGCCCCTGCCCCGCCCCCTGCCCCGGCCCGTACCTTCGGCCGGTGGTCCCCGGGGAGCATCAGACCCGAGGACGACGCGGAACCAGCCATCTGGTCTGACGATTCCTGTGGTGCGGGCCACTACGGTCGGAAGGGTGACTGTGATCGCTACCGACAGCCTCAGCAAGCGGTACCCCCGGGTGACCGCTCTCGACCGGCTCTCCGTCGACATCACCGCCGGAGTCACCGGTCTGGTGGGCGCCAACGGAGCCGGCAAGTCCACGCTGATCAAGATTCTGCTCGGGCTCTCCCCGGCCACCGAGGGCCGGGCCGAGGTGCTCGGCCTCGACGTGGCGACGCGCGGCTCCGAGATCCGTGAGCGGGTGGGCTACATGCCGGAGCACGACTGCCTGCCGCCCGATGTGTCGGCGACCGAGTTCGTCGTGCACATGGCGCGCATGTCCGGTCTGCCGCCGACCGCCGCGCGCGAGCGCACCGCCGACACCCTGCGCCACGTCGGGCTGTACGAGGAGCGCTACCGCCCCATGGGCGGCTACTCGACCGGTATGAAGCAGCGGGTCAAGCTGGCCCAGGCGCTCGTCCACGACCCCCGGCTGGTGCTGCTGGACGAGCCGACCAACGGCCTCGACCCGGTCGGGCGGGACGAGATGCTCGGCCTCATCCGCCGGGTGTACACCGACTTCGGCATCTCCGTCCTGGTCACCTCGCACCTGCTCGGCGAGCTGGAGCGCACCTGCGACCACGTCGTCGTCATCGACGGCGGCAAGCTGCTGCGGTCCTCCTCCACCAGTGATTTCACGCAGGCCACCGGCTCGCTCGCGGTCGAGGTGACGGACACCGACGCCCACCCCGACGGCACGGCCGCGCTCGCCGCCGCCCTCGCCGCGGCGGGGCTGACCGTGCAACCGGCCGGCCGCGCGGGCGAGTCGGCACCGGCGGGATCCGGTCACGTGCTGCTGGTCGACGTCGCCGCCGACGACACCCACGACGTCGTCCGGGACGCGGTCGTCGACCTCGGCCTCGGCCTGGTGCGCATGGAGCAGCGCCGCCACCGCATCGCCGAGGTCTTCCAGTCCGACGCCTCCGCCGCCTCCCACCAGCCGCACGGAAGGGGCACCGCCGATGCCGCCTGAGACCATGCCGCCCGCCCAGCACGCCCCGCGCGGCCAGGACGTCATCCACAACATCGGATACCGCGCCTACGACGGCCCGCGCCTCGGCCGCTCGTACGCCCGCCGCTCGCTCTTCGCGCAGAGCCTGCGCGGCGCGTACGGGCTCGGCCGCTCGGCCAAGTCCAAGGTGCTGCCGATGACGCTGTTCGGCGTGATGTGCGTGCCGGCCGCGATCCTCGTGGCCGTCGCCGTCACGACGAAGATGACCAAGCTGCCCATCGAGTACACGCGGTACGCGCTCGTCCTCCAGGTGGTCATCGGCATCTACCTCGCCGCGCAGGCGCCGCAGGCCGTCTCGCGCGACCTGCGCTTCAGGACCGTGCCGCTGTACTTCTCCCGGCCGATCGAACGCGCCGACTACGTCCTGGCCAAGTTCGCGGCCATGGCCTCGGCGCTGTTCCTGCTCACCGCCGCGCCCCTGCTGATCCTCTACGTGGGCGCTCTGCTGGCCAAGCTGGACGTCGCGACCCAGACCACCGGCTTCGTACAAGGACTGGTTTCCGTGGCCCTGCTCTCGCTCCTCTTCGCCGGCATCGGCCTCGTCGTCGCCGCGCTCACCCCGCGCCGCGGCTTCGGGGTCGCCGCGATCATCGCCGTGCTGACCATCTCCTACGGCGCCGTGAGCACCATCCAGGCCATCTCGGTCGCCCGGGACAGCACCGGCGCGGTCGCCTGGCTGGGCCTGTTCTCGCCGATCACGCTCGTCGACGGCGTGCAGACGGCGTTCCTCGACGCCACCAGCTCCTTCCCCGGCGGTCACGGTCCCGGCACCGGCGTCGGCGCGGTCTACCTGGCCGTCCTCCTCGCCGTCGTCGCCGGCTCCTACGCGCTGCTGAGCCGCCGCTACCGAAAGGCCGGGCTGTGACCGCCCTCCCGTCACCCGACCACCACCCCTCAAGGAATGGGCTGCGCCCATGAGTACTCTTCGCATCGAGCACGCCTCGCGCTGGTTCGGCAACGTCGTCGCGGTCAACGACGTCTCCATGACCATCGGCCCGGGTGTCACCGGCCTCCTCGGCCCCAACGGCGCCGGCAAGTCCACCCTGATCAACATGATGGGCGGCTTTCTCGCCCCCTCCACCGGCACGGTCACCCTCGACGGCGCGACGATCTGGCGCAACGAGGAGATCTACCGCCACATCGGCATCGTCCCGGAGCGCGAGGCGATGTACGACTTCCTCACCGGCCTGGAGTTCGTGCAGGCCAATGCCGAGCTGCACGGGCTGCCGGCCTCCGCCGCCGCCAAGGCGCTCGCCACGGTCGAGATGGAGTACGCGCAGGACCGCAGGATCGCCACCTACAGCAAGGGCATGCGGCAGCGCGTGAAGATGGCGTCGGCGCTCGTCCACGAGCCGTCGGTGCTGCTGCTGGACGAGCCGTTCAACGGCATGGACCCGCGCCAGCGCATGCAGCTCATGGACCTGCTGCGGCGGATGGGCGCCGAGGGACGCACGGTGCTGTTCTCCTCGCACATCCTGGAGGAGGTCGAGCAGCTCGCCGCGCACATCGAGGTCGTCGTGGCCGGCCGGCACGCCGCCTCCGGCGACTTCCGCAAGATCCGCCGGCTGATGACGGACCGCCCGCACCGCTACCTGGTCCGCTCCAGTGACGACCGGGCGCTCGCGGCCGCGCTCATCGCCGACCCCTCAACGGCCGGCATCGAGGTGGACGTCCAGGAGAACGCCCTGCGCGTCCAGGCCGTCGACTTCGGCCGCTTCACCGAGCTCCTGCCGCGCGTCGCCCGCGCGCACGGCATCCGGCTGCTGACGGTCTCGCCGTCCGACGAGTCGCTGGAATCGGTCTTCTCCTACCTCGTCGCGGCCTGAAAGGAGCCCTCAGCGATGCTCGTCCACCCCACCGTCGCCCGGCTCACCTACCGGGGCCTGCTCGGCCGCCGCCGCGCGGCGATCCTCTTCGCGCTGCCCGCCCTGCTGCTCGTCATCTCCGCCGCCCTGCGCGTGCTGACGGGCGCCGACGACCAGACGGCCGTCGACGTCCTGGGCGGCTTCGCCCTGGCGACGATGGTCCCCCTCATCGGCGTCATCGCCGGCACGGGCGCGATCGGGCCCGAGATCGACGACGGCTCGGTCGTCTATCTGCTCGCCAAGCCGGTCAAGCGGCCCGTCATCATCCTGACCAAGCTGCTCGTGGCGATCGGCGTGACCGTCGCCTTCTCGGCCGTCCCCACGCTCCTCGCGGGCTTCCTCCTCAACGGCAACAGCCAGCAGATCGCGGTCGCCTACGCCGTCGCGGCGGCGGTGGCCTCCGTGACCTACAGCGCGATCTTCCTGCTGCTCGGCACGGTCACCCGGCACGCGGTCGTGGCCGGCCTGGTCTACGCGCTCGTCTGGGAGTCGCTGTTCGGCAGCCTCGTGCCGGGGGCGCGGACGCTGAGCGTGCAGCAGTGGGCGCTCGCCCTCGCCCAGAAGACAGGGGCGGAGGGCGCGATCACCTCGTCGGTCGGCCTGCCGCTGGCGGTGACGCTGCTCCTCGCCGTGACCGTCGCCGCCACGTGGTTCGCCGGCCGGCGGCTGCGGGCGCTCACGCTGGCGGGGGAGGAGTAGCCGGAGCAGGCCTCGCGGCCGGGATCAGATCTTGCGGTCCCGGCCCGCGCCCAGCCCCAGGAGCAGCAGCGCGCCGCACGCGACGAGCAGCAGCACCACCGGCAGCGTCCACCCGTCCGTCACCTGGTGCACCGCGCCGATCGCGAACGGGCCGACGGACGCCAGGAGATAGCCCCAGGTCTGGGCCATGCCCGAGAGACGTGCCGCGGTGTGCGCGTCGCGGGTGCGCAGGACCATGAAGGTCAGGGCGAGGCCCAGCATGCCGCCCTGGGCGATGCCCATGAGCGTCGCCCAGAGCCAGGCACCGGCGACGGGCGCGGTCAGCAGTCCGGTGACGCCCGCGGCCATGAGGGCGACGACGCCCACCGCCAGGGGCCGCTGGTCCCGCAGTCGGCCGGCGAGCATCGGGACGAAGAACGAGCCGAGCATCTGGATCAGCGTGTAGAAGGCGTAGACGATGCCGGCGTCGGTCTTGCTCATCCCGCCGTCGGTGAAGATCGTCGGCATCCAGGCGATGCAGACGTAGGCGATCAGCGACTGGGTGCCCATCATGAGCGTGACCTGCCAGGCGAGCGGCGAGCGCAGCAGATCGGGCCCGTCCCCGGCGGCCGGGACGCGCGGCGTCGCGGCGGCCTCGCCGTGCGCGCTGCCGCGCCGGGAGAGGATCGCCTGCGGCAGCCACGCGACGGCCGCGACGGCCGCCAGCAGCGACCAGGAGGCGAGCGAGCCCTGCCAGCCGCCCAGCGCGTTCTCCAGGGGCACGGACAGGGCGGCCGACCCGGTCGCACCGAGGATCAGCGTGGTGGAGTAGAGCGCGGTCATGCTCGCCGCCCGGTCCGGGAAGTCACGCTTGACCAGGCCCGGCATGAGGACGTTGAGCAGGGCGATGGCGGTGCCGACGAGCGCGCAGCCCACGAAGAGGGCCACCACCGGCGGAGCGACGCGCAGCAGGATGCCGCCGGCCAGCAGCGCGAGCGCGCCGCACAGCACGGCCTCCGTGCCCCAGCGGCGGGCGAGCCGGGGCGCGATGATCGAGCCCAGCCCCATGAAGATCAGCGGGATCGTGGTGACCAGGCTGCTCGCGGCCGCCGCCAGATGGAAGTGCCCGCCGATCTCGCCCATCAGGGGCGAGACCCCGGCGAGCGCGGCGCGCATGTTGAGCGAGGCCAGGACGATGCAGAGCATCACGTACGCGGGATGGGCGAGCAGTTTCCGCCGTGCGGCCTTCACCGGTGGTGTCGGCGCCAGGTTCTCTTCCGCGTCGATCAGTGATGCGTCCAGCAGATGTGTGTCCGGCCTCGTCTCCGACATGGTTCTCCAGATTCCTGTGGGTGGTGCGAAAAGGCGTGCGGGCCCCGGGCCTCAGCCCTCGGCGAGCAGCGTGTCGACCGCTCGCTTGGGGCGCTCCAGCAGCGCGCGGGCCGCGCGGGCGGCCGCCTCGGGGTCGCCGGAGGCGATGGCCTCCATGACGGCGTGGTGGTCGCCGTGGATGATGCGCGGCATGTCCCGGTCGCCGAGCGCGGTGACCAGCGCCTCGCGCACGGAGCTGCTGAACCAGGCGTAGGTGGCCGTCAGGGCGCTGTTGTGCGCGGCCTCCACGACGGCCCGGTGGAACTCGACGTCGTGGTCCGCGTAGAGCTCCAGGCTCCCGGAGTCGGGCTGACCCGCCGAGTCCCGCAGCGCGACCTGGGCATCGAGCGCGGCCCGCATCCGCTCCAGGTCCGCCGGCTCGTGTCGCAGGGCGGCCAGCCGCGCGGCCTCCGCCTCCAGGGCGATGCGCAGTTCCAGCACGTCACGGATGCCGGCGCGCTGCACGCCGCGCATGACCTCCGCCGGGTCGGCGGTGGACACCACGAAGGTGCCCTCGCCCTGCCGCGAGCGCAGCATCCCGGCGTGCACGAGGACGCGTACGGCCTCGCGGATGGTGTTGCGGCCCACCTCCAGCTGCTCGGCGAGGGCGTGCTCGGTGGGGATGCGCTCCCCGACCCGCCACTCGCCGGCGGCGACCTGCGTACGCAGCTGCTCCACGACGACATCCACGAGGGACTGCCGTCCCGCGGCCCGCAGCGCCATGTGTCCTCCGGACGGTTCACTGAGACTCACTTACCGGACAACCGGTTGCCCAGTCATCCTACAACCTCCGCTCCGGGGCTGCCCCCGGCTACCGTCGAAGGGTGCATCCGCGCCGCAACGAGGCCCTGACCGCCGCCCGGGACCGCATCCGCGCCTGGGTCGGATCGTCCCCCGGCACGCACGTCTGGCTGCTGATCATCGGCGTCAACAGCCTGGTCATCGCCGCCGCCAGCGAGGGCCTGGAGAGATTCCTGCTGCACCGCACGAGCAGCAACATCCACGAGCTCACCAAGCACCCGGTGCAGTCGCTGCTGATCAGCGGCTTCTGGATCGAGAACCCGGCCTCGTTCCTGCTCTACGCGGTCCTCTTCGAACTCGTGCACGCCAACGTCGAGCGCTGGCTCGGCACGCTGCGCTGGCTCTGCGTCGTCGCCGCCGCGCACATCGCGGCCACGCTGATCAGCCAGGAGGTGCTGCTGCTGGCGATCCAGAGCCACGCGGCGCCCAAGGCGATGAAACACGTTGTCGACATAGGCGTCTCGTACGGGCTGGCGGCCGCGGCCGGCGTGCTCGCCTACCGGCTGCCGCGCCCCTGGCGGTGGCCGTATCTCGCCGGGCTGGTGCTCTTCTTCGCCGTGCCGCTGATCAGCGGCGCCACCTTCACCGACTTCGGGCACGCGATCGCGCTCGGGATCGGGCTGGCCTGTCAGCCGCTGACCGGCGGCCGGCCGGTCTGGGACTTCTCGGCGGCCTCCCGGGCCCTGGGCCGGCCGGCCCGGTGGCTCAGGGGAACAGACGCTCCAGGACGACGGCGATCCCGTCCTCCTCGTTCGAGGCGGTGACCTCGTCGGCGACCGCCTTCAGCTCGTCGTGCGCGTTGGCCATGGCGACACCGTGCGCCGCCCAGCCGAACATCGGCACGTCGTTCGGCATGTCGCCGAAGGCTATGGTCTCGGCGGCCTTCGCTCCGAGGCGCCGCGCGGCCAGCGACAGGCCGGTGGCCTTGCTCAGGCCCAGCGGCAGCAGTTCGACGATGCCCGCGCCCGCCAGCGTCACGTCCACGAGACCGCCCGCGACCGACCGGGCCACCGAGGCCAGGGCGTCGTCGTCCAGGTCCGGGTGCTGGAGGTAGACCTTGCCGATCGGGGCGGTCCACAGCTGTTCCGGGCTGGTGATCGGCACGGCCGGGAGCGGCCCCTCCTGCATCCGGTAGCCGGGGCCGACCAGGATGTCGCCGTCCATGCCGTCACGGCTCGCGGCGAGGAACAGCGGGCCGGTCTCCGCCTCGATCTTCGCGATGGCCAGGGCGGCGAGCCGCCGGTCCAGCGTGACGGAGGTCAGCAGCCGGTGCTCGCCCGCGTGGTAGACCTGCCCGCCCTGGGCGCACACGGCCAGGCCGCGGTAGTCCAGGGCCTCGAGTATCGGCTTCGTCCACGCCACGGCCCGCCCGGTGACGACGATGTGCGCGGCACCCGCCGCCGTGGCCCGCGCGAGGGCCGCGCGGGTGCGCTCCGAGACGGTGTCGTCGGAGCGCAGCAGCGTGCCGTCCAGGTCGGTGGCGATCAGCCGGTAGGGAGCTGGGCTCGGGCTCACTTGGTGACGGGCTCCAGCACCTCGCGGCCGCCGAGGTAGGGCCGGAGGACCTCCGGGACCCGGACGGAGCCGTCGGCCTGCTGGTGGTTCTCCAGCAGCGCCACGATGGTGCGGGGCACGGCGCACAGGGTGCCGTTGAGCGTCGCGAGCGGGCGGACGTTCTTGCCGTCGCGCATGCGGACGGACAGCCGGCGCGCCTGGAACTCGTCGCAGTTGGACGTCGAGGTGAGCTCGCGGTACTTGCCCTGGGTGGGGATCCACGCCTCGCAGTCGAACTTGCGGGAGGCGGAGGAGCCCAGGTCACCGGTGGCGGTGTCGATCACCTGGAAGGGCAGCTCCAGGCTGTTCAGCCACTGCTTCTCCCACTCCAGCAGGCGGTGGTGCTCCGCCTCGGCGTCCTCCGGCGCGATGTACGAGAACATCTCGACCTTGTCGAACTGGTGGACGCGGAAGATGCCGCGGGTGTCCTTGCCGTAGGTGCCGGCCTCGCGGCGGAAGCAGGGCGAGAAGCCGGCGTAGCGCAGCGGCAGCTGCTCCGCGTCGATGATCTCGTCCATGTGGTACGCGGCGAGCGGGACCTCGGACGTGCCGACCAGGTAGAAGTCGTCCTTCTCCAGGTAGTAGACGTCCTGGGAGGCCTGGCCGAGGAAGCCGGTGCCCTCCATGGCGCGCGGCTTGACCAGCGCGGGGGTGAGGACGGGGGTGAAGCCGGCGGCCGTGGCCTGGGTGATGGCGGCGTTGACGAGCGCGAGCTCCAGCAGCGCGCCCACGCCGGTCAGGTAGTAGAAGCGCGAGCCGGAGACCTTGGCGCCGCGCTCGACGTCGATCGCGCCGAGCGCCTGGCCGAGCTCCAGGTGGTCCTTGGGCTCGAAGCCCTCGGCCGCGAAGTCGCGCGGGGTGCCGACGGTCTCGAGGACGACGAAGTCGTCCTCGCCGCCGCGCGGCACGTCGGGGTGGACGAGGTTGCCGATGCGCAGCAGCAGCCGCTGCGTCTCCGCGGCGGCCTCGTCCTGCTCGGCGTCGGCGGCCTTGACGGCGGCGGCCAGCTCGCCGGCCTTCTTCAGCAGCTCGGCCTTCTCCTCGCCGGAGGCCTTGGGGATGAGCTTGCCGAGCGCCTTCTGCTCGGAGCGGAGTTCGTCGAAGCGGACGCCGGACGACCTGCGCCGCTCGTCGGCGGAGAGCAGGGCGTCGACGACGTCGACGTCCTCTCCACGGGCGCGCTGGGAGGCGCGCACACGGTCGGGGTCCTCACGAAGCAGGCGAAGGTCAATCACCTCTCCAGGCTACCGTCGCGGGGTGCTCGCGCTCGACGCGATATTCCCTTTAGAGGTGATTTGCCCGATTCTGCGGTGCGTGGAAATGCACACAGGTGATCACCGTGCGGCGTTCGCGGAATTCGTGGAAATGGGGCGCCGGGGTGGCAGGGGTGCGATACCGGGCAGGGTGTGACCACCGACCCGCCTTGCCCGCGACGGAAGTTGGGCCGGCTCGTTATCCACAGGGGTCCACAGGAGTTGGGTGCTCCGTTTATTTTTCCACAGGCTGTGCGTGAAATCTGTGGATGTCGGAATCAGAACTTCCGCTTGTTCTGTCATTCATCGGGGTTTCTCCGGGCAAACACGATCTGGGCACTCTTTGGAGTGGTAACCGGTCACCCTAAAGGGTTGTTCGAGCCGCTTTCGGCTTCTCGGAGCGCCGGGGGCCGGGGTCGTGACTGTGGATGGGGCCGACCGGGGCCCGGAGGGAATTTGTCGACCTTCGTCCCGATTCGGGGGCAATTCTCGACCCCTCGATCTGTCGACTTATCCCCAGGTCGAGAAGGGGTTGTGGATAACCCTGTGGGTAAACCAGCGGCCCTCCGGGCGGAGGGCCCGGTGCGTGCTCAGGCGCGGCCGTCCTGGCAGCGCGCCAGCCAGTCCGCCGCCGCCACGAAGTCGCCGTCCGACGTCCCCGGCCGCAGCCGGGCCGTCTCCGCCGCGAGGCGGTCCGCGTCGACACCCGCACGCGGGTACGAACCCAGGAAGCGTACCTTCGGGCACGTCCGCTTCAGCCCCATCAGGGCCTCGCCCACCCGGCGGTCCGTGATGTGCCCCTCGCAGTCCACCGAGAAGCAGTAGCGGCCCATGCCCTGGCCCGTCGGCCGCGACTCGATGCGCATGAGGTTCACCCCGCGCGCCGCGAACTCCTGGAGCAACTCCAGCAGCGCGCCCGGGTGGTCGTCCCCGAGCCAGACCACCAGCGACGTGCGGTCCGCCCCGGTCCGCGCCGCAGGCCGCGCCGGGCGCCCGGCCAGCACGAAGCGGGTCTGCGCGTTCTCCGCGTCGTGGATGTCGGTGACCAGCGGTTCCAGCCCGTACGTCGCCGCCGCGAACTCCCCCGCGAACGCGGCGTCGTACCGTCCCTCGCGGACCAGCCGCGCGCCGTCCGCGTTGGACGCCGCCGACTCCCACACCGCGTCCGGCAGGTGCGCCGCCAGCCACTTGCGCACCTGCGGCTGCGCGACCGGGTGCCCGGTCACCGTCTTGACGTCCGCCAGTTTCGTGCCCGGCCGGACGAGCAGCGCGAAGGCGATGCGCAGCAGCACCTCGCGGTAGATCATCAGCGGGGTGCCGGTGGCGAGTTCGTCGAGGGTGGCGGTGACGCCGCCCTCCACCGAGTTCTCGATCGGCACGAGGGCGCCGGCGGCCTCGCCGTTGCGCACGGCGTCGAGCGCGGCGGGCACGGAGAGCATGGGGACGAGCTCGCGGGTGGCCGCCTCGGGAAGCGTGCGGAGGGCGGCTTCCGTGAAGGTGCCTTCGGGACCGAGATAGGTGTAGCGGCTGGCCGTCATCATCTTCAGAGCGTATTCCTTGAGGATCCGGGTGCGGGCCGGTGGTCCGAGGGGAAACTCAGCCCTCCAGCAGCCGCTGGCCCACGTATTCGCCCTCCGCGCAGCCGCCCGGGACGGCGAAGAGGGCGCTCGACTCGTGGCGCAGGAAGCGGGAGAGGCCGTCGCCCCGGTCGAGCTTGCGCTGGACCGGGACGAAGCCCTTCAGCGGGTCCGACTGCCAGGCGATGAAGAGCAGGCCCGCGTCCGGCGCCCCGTCGTCCAGGAAGCCGTCGTGGTACGAGAAGGCGCGGCGCAGCATCGTCGCGCCCCGGTTGGACTCCGGCGCGGCCACCCGCACGTGCGCGTCGCCCGCGATCGCCAGCGAGCCGTCCGGGCCCGTCTTGTTCAGGTCGACCGGGGTGGTCTCCGTGCCGCCGGACAGCGGCGCGCCGTCGGACTTGCGGCGGCCTATGACCCTCTCCTGGCGCTCCAGCGAGAGGTTGTCCCAGCTGTCGAGCAGCATCCGGATGCGCCGGACGACCGCGTACGAGCCACCCGCCATCCACGCGTCGGCGCCCTTCGCGTCCGCCGGGACGAAGATCTTCCCGTCGAAGCCGGGGTCCGTCGGCCTGGGGTTGTTCGTGCCGTCGACCTGGCCCATCATCACATGTTCAGCTTGCCGGGGGCGGTATGTTCCGCCACGACGCGGCGCAGACGAGCCTACCCCTGCCGGGACGGGCATCTTTTCGACGTACAG
>NZ_JBFAPH010000115.1:0-17653 GCF_040675635.1 Streptomyces sp. NPDC049577 | reverse complement strand
CCCGAGGAGGTCGGCGGCCTCTTCCAGCGTGATGCCCGGGCTGCCGGTGGCCCTCTGCCGAGCGTACGTCACGGGCAGGGGCAGGTCGTTCTCCCCACCCCGAGCGCCATTTCCAGACCTACATCGCCGAACAGCAGATGATCGCGACCGCCGTCGGCATGGCCGTGCGCGGCTACCGCCCCTACGCCACCACGTTCGCGGCCTTCCTCAGCCGCGCCCACGACTTCATCCGCATGGCGTCGGTCTCGCAGATCACCATGGCACTGTGCGGCACCCACTGCGGCGTCGAGATCGGCGCCGACGGCCCGTCCCAGATGGGTCTGGAGGACCTGGCCATGATGCGGGCCGTCCACGGCTCCACCGTGCTGTACCCCGCCGACGCCACCTGCGCCGCGGCCCTGACCGCCGCCATGGCCGACCTGCCCGGCATCTCCTACCTGCGCACCACGCGGGGCGCCTACCCGGTGCTGTACGCCTCCGGGGAGTCCTTCCCGGTCGGCGGCTCCAAGACCCTGCGCTCCGGTGACGGCGACGCCGTCACCCTGATCGGTGCGGGCGTCACGCTGCACGAATGCCTCGCCGCCGCCGAGGAGCTGGCCGACGACGGCATCGCCGCTCGCGTCATCGACCTGTATTCCGTCAAGCCCGTCGATGCCGCGACGCTCGCTCGGGCCGCGCGGGAGACCGGCGCGCTGGTCGTCGCCGAGGACCACCACCCCGAGGGGGGCCTCGGCGAGGCCGTCGCCTCCGCCCTCGTCAGTGAGGGGCTCGCCCCGGCGTTCACCCACCTCGCGGTCACGAACCTGCCCGGTTCGGGTACGTCGGCCGAGCTCCTCGACGAAGCGGGCATCTCCCGCGGCCACATCGCGCGGGCCGCCCGCGCGCTGGTCGGGCGGTAGCGCTCACCGCCCGGCGCCCGGCACCGGCGACGCTCAGCGCGCCGCCGCGCCCGTACCGGGTGCCACCGCCTCGCGGGCTGCGGGGCGGGCGGCCGCCACGGGCGCGGGTGCCGTGAAGGGGCGGACGAACAGCAGGGCCACCAGCCCGCCGAGGAGTCCGAGCGTCCCGGAGACGAGGAAGGTCTCGCGCAGTCCGGTGGCGAAGGCCTCCTGGGCCAGCTGCCGGCCGGCCGCGCCCGCCGCGGCGAGCACGGTGGCGGCCTGGCCTCCCGCGAGGGCGTCCGCCGCGGCGGCCGGGTCGGGCACGGCCGGTCCGTGGAGCGCGTCGGCCAGCCCGGCGTGGAAGACCACGCCCAGGAGCGCGATGCCCAGGGCGTTGCCGAGCTGGCGGGCGGTGTTGACCGCGCCGCTCGCCATGCCGGCGCGTTCCGGCGCGACGCAGGCCATCGCGGTCGACGCGAGCACGGGCGTGGCCAGGCCCACGCCGAGCCCGGTCACGGTCATGCCCGGGACCAGCACCGTCCAGTCCGATCCGGATCCCACGGTGGCCTGGAGGAGCGCGCCGGCCCCGATGAGCAGCATGCCCGACCCGATCGTCCAGCGCGGCGCGACGCCCTGCAGGAAGCGGCCCGCGAGCGAGGCGACGACGAACGCCGCCGCGCTCATGGGCACGCACGCCGCACCGGCGGCCACCGGCCCCATGCCCTTGACCGACTGCAGCCACAGGGAGACGTAGGCGAGGTAGGAGAAGGCGGCGACGGACAGCAGCACCGCGACGGCCATCAGCCCCGAGAAGGCCCCGCGCCGGAAGAGGGCGAGGTCGACGAGCGGATGCTCGCGGCGCCGCTCGACGGCCACGAAGACGGCCAGCGCGACGCCGGAGGCGGCGAACAGGCCCAGGGTCGGGGCCGAGGACCAGCCGTAGTCGCCGCCCTTGATCATGGCGTAGGTGACGCCGCCTGCGGCGACGGTGAAGGCCGCCGTGCCCGGCAGGTCCACTCCACGGGAGCGTGCACCGGGCAGTACGGGGACGAAGCGGAGGGTCATCACGATGGCGAGCACGCTGATGGGCAGGTTCACAAAGAAGATCCAGCGCCAGTCGAGGTGCTCCGTCAGTACGCCGCCCAGGATCGGGCCGGCCGCCGACGCGGCGCCGCTGACCGCTCCCCAGACACCGAAGGCCACGCCCCGGTCCCGCCCGTGGTAGATCCGGCCGATCAGGGCGGTGGTCGTCGCGAGCATCGCGGCGCCGCCGACGCCCTGCACCGCCCGGAAGGCGATCAGCGCCTGGGGACCGGTCGCCAGGGCGCAGGCCAGCGAGGCGAGCGCGAACAGGGCCAGCCCGCTTCCGTAGACGCGGCGGTGACCGAGCCGGTCGGCCACCGCGCCGGCGCCGAGCAGCAGGGCGGCGAGCGCCAGTGCGTAGACGTCCATCACCCACTGCACGTCCGCGAAGGAGGTGTGCAGGCTCTTCGCCATGCCGGGCAGTGCCACGACGACGATCGTGACGTCCACCAGCAGCATGAACGTCCCCAGGCACACCGCGGCGAGCGGCAGCCACTTACGCATGACCGAAACCTCCATGTTTCGTGTTTCCTGTGCTTGTTTTTGCGGGTTTCCGCGATTTCCTTCGCGTTTCCGGGCTCGAACCTCGCACGGTGCGACCGGTTCCCAGAACCCAAGGCACTCTTTGCAGCGGAATCCGACATCATGGAGTCCATGGCAACGGATTCCACTGATCATGAATTGTTCGATCTGCTCGACCGGCAGCTGGTGCACGCGCTGATGGTCGACGGGCGCGCCGCCTTCAGCCGCATCGCCACGGTCCTGGGGACCACCGACCAGACGGTCATCCGCCGGTACCGGCGGCTGCGGGGGGCCGGGCTGGTGCGGGTGCTCGGGCTGCCCGTCGGTGACCGGGTGGGACTGTTCGAGTCCCGGCTGCGCATCCAGTGCGCCCCCGGCGCGGCCGTGGGTATCGCCGAGGCGCTGGCCCGCCGTCCGGACACCGGCTGGGTCAAGATCTTCGCGGGTGGCACGGAGGTGGGCTGCCTGGTCGCCTCACGCACCCGCGAGGACCACGAGGCGCTGCTGCTGCGCAAGCTGCCGCGCACCCTCCAGGTCACCGGGGTCTCCGCGCAGAGCATGCTGCACCGCTATACCGCCGGTTCCGTCCGCTGGCTGGGCGAGAGGACACTCACGGAGCAGCAGATCCGGGCGCTGACGCCGCCTCCGGCGGAGGCCGGGGCCGAGGCCGGCGTCGTCGGCCTCGATGCCCAGGACCACGCCGTGCTGGGCGTGCTGTCGCGCGACGGGCGGGCCTCCTACCCCGAACTCGCCCGGGCGGCGGGCCGCTCGGAGTCCACGGTCCGGCGCCGGCTGGAGCAGTTGCGCCGGCTCGGTGCCCTCATCTTCGAGGTCGAGGTCCTCCCCCGGCACGTGGGCTATCAGACCGAGGCCGCGCTGCACGCCACGGTCGATCCCGGCGACCTGGCCGAGACCGGCCGGGCGCTGGCCCACCACCCGCAGGTCGCCTTCGCGGCGGCGACGACGGGGTCCGCCAATCTGGCGGCGACGGTGCTCTGCCGCGACGAACGCGACCTCTACCGGTACATGACCGAGGGGATCGGCGGCCTGCGGGCCGTGCGCCGGCTGGAGGTCCTTCCGGTGCTGCGGCACGTCAAACGGGCGGGTCTGCTCAGCGACGGTCACCGCCTCTACGACGCGGCGTGACGGGTCCCGGACGCGCGGCGGTAGACCGACTGCTGCAGGTGGTCCTTGGCCGGGCCGACGGTGCGCCAGCGCACCCGCCACTCGTGGGGCGAGACGACGGTGAACACGCCCTCGTAGCGGTCGCGGCCGCAGGGGTGGTGCACGGCCCAGCGGCCGGAACGCAGATCGAGGTCGTGGAAGGGGCGGCCGTCGGCGAACGTCACCTCGGCCGTGCCGTCCGGCCGCGGCAGCAGCCGCAGGGTGCGGCCGGCCCGGTTGGCCGTGGCGGCCCAGACCAGTTCGCCGTCCTCGACGAGGAGCGCGCGGGCGCCGTCGTCGGACGGCTGGATGTCGGCCGTTCCGAGGAATCGCCCCGTGGCCCCGGTCGACAGGTCTTCGAGGGCACGGGTGACAGTCCACCGTCCGGCCAGATACGCCAGGGTGTCGGGGACCGGATGACTCATGGCCCCCACACTACCCACCGGCCGCCCGGCCGGACGCGGGGCCCGAGCGGTGACGGGGGCGGTGCGGCCGGGTGGTGTCATGGCAGAGTCACCCCATGCCGACCTCGACACCTGGACGCCTCGGGCATCGCGCCGCGACGGCTGTTCTCCTGGGTACCGCCATATTCCTGACCGCGTGCGGCACGGAGCACGCCACGGGCTCGGCGGCCGGCGCCGCCCCGAGCCCGTCCGCGAGTTCCGTCCCGACGGCTTCCCCCGCCTCCCCCTACGTGGAGCCCGGAGCCGGTGACGGTGCCCCGCACTACCGCGAGAACAACGGCTTCCGCATCGAGGGCGAGATGTCCCCGGCCGACGCCAAGGACGCGAAGAAGGAGGCCGACCGCATCGAGCCCGTCATCAAGCGGCTCTGGGAGGAGAAGAAGTGGGACCCGGCGAGCGTGCGCGCGGCGCTGCTCGGGCTCGGCTACGAGGAGGAGCGGCACGGGCCCAAGGGCGAACGGCTCGGCGGGACGCTCACCGTGCGGGAGCTGGACTCGCGCTGGGAGACCGACCACTACGTCAGGCCCGAGGGCGCCGAGGTCGCCCTGCGCGTCCACGAGGACGCCTGCGTCACGGCGTTCGTGCAGAAGACGAACTACCAGGTGACGACCAACGGCCTGTACCCGGAGGGCGGCTGTTTCCAGCCGGCCGCCGGCCACTGAGTACGAGGCGGAAGGCGCCGGATCGGGCTCGAGTACGCTGCCGCGCGTGCGTTTTTCCCTGGATGCCGTGCTCTTCGACAGCGACGAGACACTGATCCACTCCGTGCGGACCGTCGTCCCGGCGTGGACCGAGTGGGTCACCTCGTACGGCCTGACCCCCGAGGACGTCCTCCGCGTCGGGGTCCACGGCCGGCCGGCGGCCGCGATCGTGGGTGACCTCCTGCCCGCCGACCGGGTCGCGGAGGCGCTTCGGCGCCTCGAGGACGCCGAGGTCGCCGCGGCGGGCGGCGTCACGCCCGTGCCCGGCGCCGTCGAGGTGCTGGCCGCGCTGCCCGCGGACCGCTGGGCCGTCGTGACCTCCGGCACCCGGCGGGTCGCCGCGGCGCGCCTCGCCCGGGCGGGCATCGACCCGAAGTGCCTGATCACCGCGGAGGACACCACCCGCCACAAGCCCCACCCGGCTCCCTTCCTGCTGGCCGCCGAGCGTCTCGGCGTGGATCCCGCCCGCTGCCTGGTCGTCGAGGACGCGCCCGTCGGCCTCGACGCCGCCCGGGCGGCCGGCATGGCGACCCTCGCCCTGACCACGACCCACTCCGAGCAGGATCTGAAGGCGGACGCCGTGACGGGCGACCTCACCGCCGTCACCGTCCGCTTCGACGAGTCCACCGGCCTGGCGGTCACCGTCGGCTGACCGCCTCGTCCGGGCGGCGGCGATAGGCCGGCTCCTGGTCCGGTCCAAGACGGCCGTTCCGGCCGATGTGCGCAAGGTTTCGGACGTGGCGTTCCCTCGTCCGACCGTCCCGTCCGGCACGTCTCTACCGTGCGGCACGGGAGTGAGCAGGCGGATACGCGTGGAGGCGGTCGGATGTTCGGTTCATCGCAGCCGGGGCGACGTGGTCCGGTCGTCGGCCGGCGGGGCGTGCTCAAGGCGGGAGCGGGGCTCGCTCTGGGCGGCGCGGGGCTGATCGGCGCGCCGGCCGCCGCGGCGGCCGCGTTCCAGAGCGGTACGCCGCTGTGCGACCAGCCCGGGGACTCGGCGAGCCGTCAGGGGCTCGGCTCCGGTGATCTCGGCATTCCGTACTACCGGGAGCACGACGGCACGTGGGGCTACGTGTTCGGTGACTCCTGGGCGCAGATGCAGCAGAACGATCCGTATCTGGGGTCCCCGGTGATGCTCTGCCAGGACCGGTTCGACGCGTCCGGCGGCGCACCGGTCTCGTTCACCTGGGCGATGCCCACCGGCGGGCAGGCGAACCAGTTGTTCGACTACCGGCACAGCGACGACAACGGCTTCGGCTTCGAGGTCAGCCGGATTCCGAACGACTGCATCGAGTTCGGCGGACGCACTTACCTCCAGTACACGTCCGTGGCCTCCTGGGAGAAGGAGAAGGTGCCGGAGGGGCACGACGGTTCGCTGATGTCGGGGGTCGCCTTCTCCGACGACCACGGCGTGACCTGGAACGACTACCCCTACCACTGGGCCGGTGACGCGCAGGGGGTGAACCAGTCCATGTACGGCATGTGGTCGTTCGCGGGCATCGATCCCGACGGCTGGCTGTACATCTTCTCGAAGCGATGGAACGGAAGCCACTGGAACCCGGGCGACGGCGGCGCGATCCAGCTGTTCCGCATCCAGCCGGGCGATTTCCGTGACGGGAACTTCGGTGCCCAGCAGAACTGGGCGTTCGTCGACGGCGCCTGGCGGTGGACCACGTCGGCACCGCCGTCCGCCATTCTGACCGGGAACAACATCGGGGAGTTCTCCGTCAAGCGCATCGGCGACAGGTACTGCATGAGCTACTTCGACGTCACCGACTACGCGATCTGCACCCGGACCGCGCCCCGTCCGGACGCGGTGTGGACCGCGCCCAAGGTGCAGATCGTCGGTGACAACCGGCCGCCCCACCACTGGGGCAGGCCGCAGGTCCCGTTCCTCTACGGCGGCTACATCCACCCCGGCAGCGCGGGCGCGAACTCCCTGACGCTGATGGTGTCGCAGTGGAACGGGAGGATGCACGAGCCGCCCTACTGGGTGCTGCAGTTCGACGGCATCAATCCTTAGGGCACGTGCCGCCGGTCGGCGCCGGCGCGTCCGGCGCCGGGTCAGGCGCTGAGCACGGGGGCAGGACCGCGGGACGACCAGACGGTGCCGCGGCGCTCGTGGGCGAAGACCTTCTCCACCGCGTGGGCGATCCGGGGGCCCGTCTCGCGCTCGATGAGGTGCAGGGCGACGTCCAGGCCGGAGGTGACGGCGCCGCCGGTGACGAGGTCGCCGTCGTCGACGACGCGGGCGTCCACGACGTTCACGCCCGTGGCGGCGAGGGCGTCCGCGCTCAGATGGTGGGTGGCGGCGGGCCGCCCCTCGACGAGTCCCGCCATGCCGAGGATCAACGAGCCTCCGCAGACGGTCGCGACCAGGGTGTCGTCGCGCCGTAGCGCCTGCTCGGCCAGGCGCGGCAGGTCGGTCGTCAGAGCGCGGCGGAGGATCGCCGGGATGGTGCGATCCCGTTCCTCCTCGGGGTCGCGCAGGTCGCCGACGGCGCCGGGGATGACGATGACGTCGGCCCGTTCGGGGTCGAGACGGGCGGTGGCCCGCAGGCTCACGGACGGAATGCCCGCGGGGACGTCCCGGGGGCCTTCCGCGGAGACGAGTTCCGCCCGGACGGCGCCGCCGGTGAGCATGCCCGCGCAGTGGAAGACCTCGTAGGGGGCGATGACGTCCAGGGGATCGAATCCGTCGAACAGGATGAATTGGGCGAGCATGGGGGGCCTCTCTCTGCTGTGTTTCTCGCGCTCGGCGTCCCTCGCGCTCTCGACTGCGCCCACGCTAGGCGGCGGTTCCGGGCGGTCCCACGGGCTGGAATGACAACCTTCGACGGATTCTCGCCAAGGGCGCCGGGCCGGTTAGGGTGCACCGCATGCATACGGTGGCGGTTCTGGCGCTGGACGACGTCGTCCCGTTCGACATGGCCACGCCGCTCGAGGTCTTCGGGCGCACCCGGCTGCCGGACGGGAGCCGGCCCTACCGGGTGCGGGTCTGTTCACCTTCCCCCGAGGTGACCTGCGAGGCGTTCACACTGCGCGCGGCGTGGGGGCTGGAGGGGCTCTCGGGCGCGGACACGGTCATCGTTCCGGGCTGCGCGGAGGAGGCGGCGGCGCCGCCGGAGGAGGTGCTCGCCGCGCTGCGGGCCGCGGCGGCGGCCGGGGCGCGCATCGCCTCGCTGTGCACCGGCGCCTTCGTCCTGGCGGCGAGCGGCCTGCTGGACGGGCTGGGCGCGACCACTCACTGGCTCGCCGCCGAGGAGCTGGCGGGGCGGTTCCCACGGGTCGAGGTGCGGCCCGGCGTGCTCTACGTGGACAACGGACAGATCCTCACCTCGGCCGGCGCGGCGGCGAGTCTGGATCTGTGCCTGCACATGGTCCGCCGTGACTTCGGGTCGGCGGTGGCTGCCGAGACGGCACGGGTGGCGGTGATGCCGCTGGAACGCGAGGGCGGACAGGCCCAGTTCATCGTCCACCGGCAGCCGCCCGTCCCCCGGGGTTCGCTGCTCCAGCCGCTGCTGGAGTGGGTCGAGGAGAATCTCGCCCATGATCTGACGCTGGACGTCATGGCCGCCCGGACCGGCATGAGCAGCCGCACCTTCAGCCGCCGCTTCCGCGAGCAGACGGGCACTACTCCCCTGCAGTGGCTGCTGCGGGCGCGGGTGCGGCGTGCGCAGTACCTGCTGGAGCACACGTCCCATCCGGTCGAACGGGTCGCGCGACAGGTGGGGTTCGGCTCGCCGACCGCCTTCCGGGACCGCTTCCGCCGCGTCGTGGGCACCAGCCCGCAGGCGTACCGGGCCGCTTTCCGCGGGCGTGTGCCGGCGGAGCCGCTTCTCACGCGCCCGGAGGTGTGAGCGCGGCGCGGCGGCGGGCTACTCCTGGCCGGCCAGGGCGCCGAGCGCGGCGGCGAGCTGGGCCGGGGTGAGCGGTGCGGCCGGCAGAGGGGCGGCCGCCTCGGCGCGCAGGCCGCCGAGGAGCAGGTGCAGCTGGCGCCGCCAGGCGTCGGGCGCGACGGTCACGACGGCGGGCACGACGCGGCCGAGCGCGGCCAGCGCGAGGAGCAGGTCCTCGGTGGTGACGTCGCCGCGCACGGTGCCCTGCTCGCGGGCGCGGCCGAGCAGCAGCGAGATCGTCTCGTGGTGGTGGGCCTTGAGGGCATCGAGGGAGGGGATGTCCGGGATGCCGGTGGTCATCAGGTCGTTGGTGCCCCGGTCCGCGGCCAGGGTCGCGAAGATGTGCTCCAGGTAGCGGACGAGGCCGTCCCAGGGGTCGTCGGCGTCACGGGCCTCGGCGCCGCGGCGCAGCGTGCCGGTCAGCATGTCGCCGAAGACCGCCTCGATGAGCGCGCCCCGGGTGGGGAAGCGCCGGTAGAGGGTGGCGTTGCCCACGCCGGCCCGGCGTGCGATGTCGTCGAGCGGGGCGCCCAGCCCCTGCTCGGCGAACGACGCGCGGGCGGCGGCGATGAGGAGTTCGCGGTTGCGCCGGGCGTCCCGGCGCAGGGGTGCCCCCTGGTTGCCGGAGCCGCGGGTCGCGCCCCGTCCGGTGTCGTCGACGTTCACCATCTCCCCGGGCTCCCTTCGCGGTTGTCGTTGCCGGCGTCGTCGTCCGCACCCTAGCAGTCAAGCGTGGACCACTCCCCGGTTAGCTGCTACGGTCCAACAAAACGGGGAGCACTCCCCGGTTTTTGGACGACGAAGGGACGGCACACCCGTGAGCACGATGCCCGATCTGCAGGCCCTGGCCCCGGACGGCGTGGACTTCGCCGCCGACCCCTATCCCGTCTACGCCCGGCTGCGCGAGAAGGGCCCGGTGCACCGGGTACCGACCGAGGGCGCCGGCGACGTGTGGGTGGTCGTCGGGTACGACGCGGTGCGGGCCGCGCTGACCGATCCCCGGCTGAGCAATGACGTGCGCCACTCGTCCCGTTGGGCCTCCGACGGCGGGCACGCCATCGGACGCAACATGCTGCAGACCGATCCGCCCGTCCACACGCGGCTGCGCGGCGTCGTGGCGCGGGAGTTCACGGCCCGCCGCGTGGAAGCGCTCAGACCGCGCGTCGAACAGGTCACCGCCGGGCTTCTCGACGCCGTCGCCCCGCTCGGCCGGGCCGACCTCGTCGCCTCCCTCGCGCTGCCGCTGCCCGTGGCCGTCATCGGGGAGCTCCTGGGCGTGCCGGAGGCGGACCACGGGGACTTCCACGACTGGTCGCACCGGATGGTCTTCGCCCCTTCCGCGGCCTCCGCCGCCGAGGCGGCCGGGGCGATGACCGCGTATCTCACCGAGCTGCTCCGGGCCAAGCGGCACGCGCCCGGCCCGGACCTGCTCAGCGCGCTGGTCCGGGCCGAGGACGCCACGGGCCGGCCGCTTCCCGCGGACGAACTGCTCGGGATGGCCTTCGTGCTGCTCGTCGCCGGCCACGAGACCACGGTCAATCTGCTCGCCAACGGGACGTACGCCCTGCTCACGCACCCGGAACAGCTGGCCGCGCTGCGCGCGGACCGGTCGCTGCTCGCCGGGGCGATCGAGGAGATGCTGCGGTACGAGGGGCCGGTGACCTCTGCCGCCTACCGCTGGACCGCGGAGCCGCTGGAGATCGGCGGCGTGACCGTCCCGGCCGGTGAGGCCGTCCTGGTCATCCTGGGTTCGGCCTCCCGCGACCCGGGCCGATTCCCGGAGCCGGACCGCTTCGACATCCGCCGGCGCCCGGCCGGTGGCGGGCATCTGGCGTTCGGTCACGGCGTCCATCACTGCCTGGGCGCGCCGCTCGCCCGGCTGGAGGCCGAGGTCGCCTTCTCGGCGCTCCTCGACCGCTTCCCGGACCTCGCCCTGGACGCCGGTCCGGCGGACCCGCTGTGGCGGCCCGGACTGATCCGGGGGCTGTCCCGGCTGCCGGTGCGCTTCGGGGTCGCGTGACGACGCCGGCACCTGCCACCGGAACGCGCCCTTTCGCGGTGCGGAGGCTTCGGGCACCGCGGGGCGGGGAACGGCTCTGGACGCCGGGTGTCCGGTGAGCAGCACCGTTCATGGCGGGGTGGAAGGGGCCGGCGATGACGAAGGTGGCGGGCGAGCGACTGCCGGGCGTATCGGACGAGGTGCGACGGGCGTTGGACCGTGGCCGGCCGGTCGTCGCCCTGGAGTCGACGATCATCGCGCACGGGCTGCCGCGGCCGGGGAACCTCGATGTGGCGCGGG
The DNA here is from genome assembly GCF_040675635.1 of Streptomyces sp. NPDC049577. NCBI lineage: Bacteria > Bacillati > Actinomycetota > Actinomycetes > Kitasatosporales > Streptomycetaceae > Streptomyces > Streptomyces sp. NPDC049577. The sequence goes on along the minus strand of NZ_JBFAPH010000115.1, from coordinate 6,640 downwards.
AGCTGGAGGAGCTGGTGCGGGACGGCGGTGCCGTTCCCGCGACGGTCGCGGTGCTCGACGGGCGGCCCCGCATCGGGCTCGACGAGGCGCAGTTGGCGCGCGTGGCGGGCGGGGACGACATCCGCAAGCTGGGGCACCGCGATCTGGCGCCGGCCGTGGCGACGGGGGCGAGCGGCGCGACGACGGTGTCGGCGACCGCCTTCCTGGCGGCGCGGGCCGGCATCCGCGTCTTCGCGACGGGGGGCCTGGGCGGGGTGCATCGCGGGTGGACGCGGACCCAGGACGAGTCGGCGGACCTGCGGCTGCTGGCCGGGGTGCGGATCGCGGTGGTGTGCGCGGGGGTGAAGTCGGTCCTGGACGTGCCGGCGACGCTGCAACGGCTGGAGACGCTGGGCGTCGGGGTGCTGGGATTCCGGACGAGGGAGTTCCCGGGCTTCTACTGCCGGGGTTCCGGTGAGCCCGTCGACTGGACGGCCGATTCGGCGGCCGAGGTGGCCGACGTGCTGCGCGCCCAGGACGTGCTCGGCGGACCGCCCTCGGGGCTGATCGTCGCGAACCCCGTGCCGGCGGACCAGCAGCTGGATCCCGCCCTGCACGACCGGGTGCTGGCCGACGCGCTGGCCGCGTGCGAGCGCGAGAAGGTGACCGGCCAGGCGGTCACCCCCTTCCTCCTCGACCACCTCGTCCGGCACACGCACGGCGCGTCGTTGGAGGCCAACCTGGCGGCGGTGCGGAACAACGTACGGCTGGCGGCGCGCATCGCGGTCGCGTACGCCTCATGACCGGTCCCGCGGGCCGGGCCCTGCTCGTCGTCGGCGACGTGGTCACCGATGTCGTCGCCCGCCATCGCACCCCGCTCGTCCCCGCGACCGACACGGCGGCCCGCATCGCCACGCTGCCGGGCGGCGCGGGCGCGAACGTGGCCTGCTGGGCCGCCCACACGGGGGCCCGGGACGTGCGCCTGCTCGCCCGGGTGGGGGCGGATGCGGCGGAGGGGCACGAACGCGCGCTGCGCGCGGCCGACGTGCGCCCGCATCTGGTCGTCGACCCCGATGCCGCCACCGGCACCGTCGTCTGTCTGGTCGGCGCGGACGGCGAACGGACGTTCCTCACCGACAGCGGGGCGGTGCTGCGCCTGTCGGCCGCCGACTGGCGTGCCGGGCTCCTGTCGGGAGCCGGCCATCTGCACGTGTCCGGCTATCTCTTCTTCGCCGGCGCCAGCCGTGCGGCGGCCCGGCTGGCGATGGAGGCGGCCCGCGCGCGCTCGGTGCCGGTGAGCGTCGATCCGGCCTCGGCGGGCTTCATCGCCCGCTTCGGGGTGGACCGCTTCCTCGCAGCCGTCGCGGGGGCGGACGTCCTGCTGCCGAGCCACGACGAGGCCGCGCTGCTCACCGGACTGCCGGAGCCGGCCGACGCGGCGGCCAAGCTCAGCCGGCTCTTCCCGCTCGTCGTCGCCACGCAGGGCCGGGGCGGCGCGCTGGTGGCCTCCTCCGGGAAGCTCGTCGCGCGGGTGCCGGCCGAGCCGGTCACCGCCGTGGACACCACCGGGGCGGGCGACGCCTTCACCGGGGCGTTCCTCGTCGGCCGCCTGGCCGGCGCCGACGCGGTGGAGGCCGCCCGGCGGGGCTGCCGCGCCGGCGCGGAGGCGGTCACGCTCGTCGGCGGGCGGCCCCGCCGCCCCGCGTGAACCGGACGCGCCGGCGCGGCAGGACGCTCAGCCGGTGGTGCGGACCACCTTGGCCACCTCGCACTTGACGCCGCTGGTGGAGGCGCCCGCCTTGGGCGTGTACGGGGCCATGACGTCGAGGGTGTCACCGCGGCCGGGCCGGACGAAGGGGAGGGAGGTGGTCTGGGTGCCCACGGAGGTGCCGTCGGCGGCCGTGAAGTTCACGGTGACCTCATAGCTGTAGGTCACCGTCGCATCGCCGTTGATGGCGCTCACCTTGGCCGCTATGCCCTTCTTGTCGACATATCCGCACTCGGAGATCTCGACGTCCTTCATGGCGTCACGACTGTCGTCGGCACGGGACGCGCCGCCGGCGGCGGGCTTCGCACTCGAGCCGGACGCCGAGTTCTGCCCTCCCGGATCGCCGCTGCAGCCGCTGACGCCCACACCGGTCAGGGCGGCGAGGGCGCAGGCGGACACGGCGGCGGTGCGGGCGCGATGGAGCTTCACTATGGCTTCTCTCGATCATGTCGCAGGGAGACGGCGCCATGGTTCGCGGCGCCGTCGGCGAGCCCGCGACACGCTAGGCAACACCCTCCCACCTGGCCATACCGTCGGTAACACTGTGACTGACTCGCGACCGAACAGAGCCCAAGTCCTGATCCCAGATGCCCGGAAACCGGGACGCCCGGCACATCCCGGCCGCCTGTCAGCGGTCCTGTTTGAGCTCGTGGAGCTCCTGGAAGAGACCGCCGGCGCGGGCGAGCTGGTCGAAGGTGCCCTGCTCGGTGATCCGGCCCTGTTCCATGACGATGATCCGGTCGGCGATCCTGGTGTTCTCGAGCTGGTGCGTGACGACGATCGTGATGCGGTCGCCGGCCATGTCCTTGAGGAGCTGGAAGACGCGGTGCTCCCCGCGGGCGTCCATCTCGGAGGTGGGCTCGTCCATGACGAGCACCGCGGGCCGGCGGTAGACCGCGCGGCCGCAGGCGATGCGCTGCCACTGGCCGCCGGAGAGGGTGACGCCTCCCCAGACCTCGCGAGCCAGCAGGGTGTCGAGACCCTCGGGGAGTTCCTCGACGGCCTCGCGCATGCCGACCGCCTCCAGGACGCCCCAGACCGCTTCGTCGTCCCAGGTGGTGGGCTGGCCGAGGGTGACGTTCTCCCGGCAGGGCAGGGGCCAGCAGGCGAAGAACTGTGGCACCAGGCCCGTCTGCTCCCACAGCGTGTCGGGGTCCGCGTGCTCCACGTTCACGCCGTCCCAGGTCACGGTGCCCTTGTGGGGCAGGTGCAGACCGGTGATGAGTTTGACGAGGGTGGACTTGCCCGAGCCGTTCTCCCCGACGATCGCGACGACCTCGCCCCGGCGGAGCGTGAGGGACAGTCCGTCGACGGCCGGGCGGGGTTTGTTCGGATAGCCGTAGGTGACGTCCTCCAGGCGGATCGTCTCCGGGCAGACCGGCGCCTTCAGCGGCCCGCGCGCGACGGCCAGCTCGGCAGTGGTGGTGTCCACGAAGCGCTTCCAGTCGCCCAGGAACAGCGTCGAGTGGAAGAGGGACGCGCAGTAGTGCACCACGTTCGTCAGGTTCGCCAGCGCCGTGCGCACCGCGACGACGGCGGTGGCCGAGACGGCCAGTGACACCTGGCCGGAGACGGTCAGCCACACGAGCGTCGCCCACGCCCCGCACAGGCACAGCCCGCCGGCGGCGGCCGCGAGGAGGTTGGCGTGCAGCTGCCGGCCGGCCGCCGACACGATCCGCTGGTCGATGCGCCGGCAGAGGGTGCCGTACCAGGACAGCAGATAGGCGCGCATGCTGTTGGCCCGCACCTCGTTCGCCAGGTTCGCGGTGGTGATGTGGTAGCGCATCATCCCCTTGAGGTTGCGGTTCGCGGCGTTCTCGTAGTGCGTGCGGTGCTCGATCTTGGCCTCGGCCACGGCCCCGGCACCCGAGGGCATCACCGCGAGGGCCAGGACGGGGAGCATCAGCGGGTGCAGGGCCGTGACCACGCTGAACGCCGCGAACAGCCGGATCATGGCCGCCATGAAGGCCTGCGCGTCGTAGAGCATGCGTTCGCAGCGCATGACCCCGGTCTCGGCGTGCTCGTGCTCCTCGGCGAAGGAGGCCCGGTTGAAGGCCTCCAGTTCCACGGACAGCATGGCCCGTACGAGGGCGGTGTCCGCGGCCGTCATCACCCGCGGCTTGAGCCGGGCCACCGCCCACGAGGCCAGCCCGTACGCGACACGGCCCGCGCCGGCGGCCGCGGCGACCACGGCCAGGGCGGGCAGGGCCTCCCGGACCCGCTCGGGGACCAGGCCGCCGCCGAGGATCGGCACCATCGCGCGCGCGGTGGCCGCGAGCACCACGCCGGCCGCCAGCCCGGACGCGAGCTGACAGCCGATCAGCACGAGGACGTCGCGCCGGTCGATGGCCCAGGCCATCTTCGCGATCTCCCGGAGCAGCGCCGGGATCTTCCTGCACAGCGCCGGGAACGAGGTGTCCTCGAACGCCGAGCGCAGTTCCGCCCGCTTCTGCCGGGGTTCCACCGGCTCGGGCATCGGCGGCCTGCCGGTGCGGGCCCGTTTGTCCCCCTGTGCACCCTCCATGACCGTCTCCCTCCCCTGGGTCAAGAGCGCCGAATTCAGGGCACCCAGTGCTCAACCGGGGAATCCCGGCAGAAGTCACGGGTCGCCGGAGATCGGTTCATCCGCCCAGCCCCACCGGCAGGTGCCGGGGTCCGCGGAGGATCGGGCTGCGCCGGTAAGGCGGGGGATCCTCCAGGAGGCGGGGGGCGTCCAGGCACGCCAGGAGGGTGTTCAGCGCGATCTGTGTCTCCAGCCGGGCCAGCGGTGCCCCGAAGCAGTTGTGGACGCCGCTGCCGAAGCCGAAATGGCGGTTGTCCTCGCGGGTGGGGAGGAAGCGGTCGGCGTCGGGGAAGCGCAGGGGGTCGCGGTTGCCGGAGGCGAGGACGAGGGTCAGCGCGGCGCCCCGGGGCACGGTGACGCCGCCGACCTCGATGTCGGCGAGCGGGGTGCGCGAGGGCAGCAGGTGGACGGGCGGTTCGTAGCGCAGCAGCTCCTCCACGGCGCCGGGCATCAGGGCCGGGTCGTCGCGCAGCAGCGCCAGCGCGCCGGGGTGGCGCAGCAGGGTGAGCATGCCGTTGGTGATGAGGTTGACGGTCGTCTCGTGCCCGGCGATGAGCAGCAGGACCCCGGTGGCCTTCAGTTCGGGCCCGGTCAGCCGTCCGTCCGGGCCCTCGTCGTGGACGAGGGCGGAGAGGAGGTCGTCGGAGGGGTGGCTGCGGCGGTCCTCGGCCAGGTCACCCAGGTAGTCGGCCATGGCGTCGCGGGCCTCGAAGGCGGCGCGGCGGCGCTGCGCGGGGTCGTCGTGGCCGGGGGTGACGTCGAGGCCGGCGATCACCGCGTTCGTCCAGGCGCGGATGCGCGGCACGTCCTGGCGGGGGACGCCGAGCAGCCGGCAGATGACAGTGACCGGCAGGGGGTAGGCGAAGTCGTCGACGAGGTCGGCCCGGTCCTTGTCGCGGAGGTCGTCGGCGAGTTCCCCGGCGATGCGGGCGATGTCGTCGTGCAGGTCGTCGATGCGGTGGGGCGAGTGGGGCGGGCCGAAGGGGCGCATGGCGATGCGGCGGAGCCGGTCGTGCTCGGGGTCGTCGACGCCGATGAAGGCGGGCGGCAGCTTGCTCTCGCGCAGGGCCTGGAGCACGGCCTCGTCCGGTTCCGCGCGGTTGCGGAAGTCGGAGCTGACGCGCGGGTCGTGGAGCAGGGCCGCGATCTCGTCGTACGTGCCCACCAGGTAGCTGCCGTCCTCCTGCCGTGCCACGCCGTGCTCGCGGAGTTCGGCGTAGAGCGGGTAGGGGTCGGGGCGGTTCTCGTAGGCGGTGATCCGCTGGAAGAGGGTTTCGGTGGACATGGACGCCGCTCCTCGCATCAGGGCTGTTCGTCGCGTACGAGGGTGAGCCGCCGGTCCGGCACGTGGCCGGTGAGGGCGACGGTGGGGCCGTGGGAGAGCACCTTGGGGTCCGGTACGTCGGAGGGCACGGGCTCGGCGGCGGGGGGCGCGTCGGCCGCGCCGGGGCCGGGCGGGAAGGGGGCCGCCGTCTCGATCAGGCGCAGGTAGTGCTCCAGCCACTTGGCCCGGTTGACGCTGACTGCGGCGGTGACGCGGCCCCGGTAGCCGTAGACGGCGACGAGGCGGCCCTCCTCCGGTGAGCCCTGGGCGACGACCACCCGGTCGGAGAAGGTGGGCACGCCCACGGACTTGATGTTCATGCCGAACTGGCTGGACCAGAAGGCGGGCACGGCCAGGTGCGGGCGCCGGTCCGGGGCGGGGCTGACCATGTTGTGGGCCGCGATCTCCGCCTGGGCGAGGGCGTTGCCCCAGTGTTCGAGGGACAGCATCTGGTATTCGAAGAGGGGGTGCGGGAAGCGGGCGACGTCGCCGGCGACGAAGACGTCGTCGGTGACGATGCCGTACATGTCGAAGGCGCGGCACCCGGCGTCGCAGGCCACGCCGCGCGGTCCGGCGGCCAGGCCGGAGCCGGCCAGCCATTCGGTGTTGCGGACCGCGCCGAGCGCGACCACGGCGACGTCGGCGTCGATCCGGCCGCCGTCGGAGAACTCGGCCCCGACGAGCCGGCCGCCGCTGCCCACCAGCCGGGTGACGGTCACTCCGCAGCGCAGGTCGACGCCGTGCGCGCGCTGGAGTTTCGCCGCGTACGCGCCGAGTGTGCCGCCGAGTGCCCCGACGAGGGGTGCCGGCCCGCGTTCGGCGACCGTCACCGGCAGGCCGCGTTCCCGGCAGGCGGAGGCGATCTCCGATCCGAGGAACCCGGCGCCGATCACGAGCACCCGGCCGGGCGTCGCGTCGAGGAGTCCTGCGAGGCGGGCCGTCTCGTCGCTGGTGCGGAGGGTCAGCACGCCTTCCAGGCGGGCCTCTTCGGGGTGGGGCCAGGGGC
>NZ_JBFAPH010000114.1:0-17748 GCF_040675635.1 Streptomyces sp. NPDC049577 | reverse complement strand
GAACGCGGCTGTCCGCGAAGGTGACCTTGCTGGTGTACTGGCCGGGCCGCCCGAGCAGGTGATTCTTGTCGGACTCGGCTGTGACCGTGCTGGTGAGCGCCGCGCTCTTCACGCTGGAAGCAACGATCTTGGATGCCTGGTCGGCAGTGAGAGACGCTCTTCCCTGCGTGGTGGAGGGCTTGGGCGGACCGTCTTGGCGCGCGCCGACGCTGGTGCCGGTGCACGCTGCGAGTAAGAGAGTGGCACCGAGGACGCCGATTACAGCTGAGGTTTTGGGCATGGCCGCCTCCTGGTTGGGGAGGCGCCATTGCAGCCGCCTGCCGCCTGGGTGTGTGGCGGTGTTTCAGTCTTGTGACGTGGTGTGCGATTGCGTACTGGTCGCCGCGGTGCGGTCGTAGCGCGCCGCGTGAAGCGCCCCCGGCTCGTTTTTTGCTGGCCCCAACCGGGGGCGCTGTCCCGGCGGCGGCCGCGCGCGAGCATGAGGGGGCCCATGCTCACCCCACCCATCCACGCAGGGGGACGGTGGTCGGGAGGCCGCTGCCGTCGCCGGGGCGATCACCGTAACGCCTGGTGCTGGTGGTGTCAGGGGGTGTGCGGTGACTTCTTGTCCATGACAGGGCGATGCGTCTGGCGGCGGACTGGGGGGAGGGGACGTCTGGGGCGGCTCCGCTTTTTGGGGGAGGCGGTACCGAACGCGCTTCTTGATGTCCGATGGGTCCCTACAGTCGCGGCCGTGAGCTACCTGAGTCTGCTGCGGCGCCGTCCGGTCTTCGTCCTGTGGCTCGCCGAGACGTTGTCCGTCTTCGGCGACCGGTTCTTCACCCTGGCCCTGGCGTGGACGGCGTGGCAGAGAGCTGGTGCGGTGGCGATGGGCCTGGTCGTGGTGCTCGAGTCCGTGCCGCATCTGCTGATCGGCTCCTTCGGCCGGCACCTGGTGGCCAAGGTCGCCTCCTTCCGGGCGCTGGCCGCCGTGGAGACGGTGCAGATTGCGGTGGTCGGGGCGATGCCGTGGCTGTGGCAGTCGATCGGCTTGGTCGGCGTGCTGGCGGTGATCACCGTGATTGGCACGTGTGATGCGCTGACCGGGCCGAGCCTGTCCGCTCTGGTACCCGCTCTGGTGCCGGGTGAGCGGGTGCGGCAGGTGACGGGGCTGATGGACATCTCCAACCGTCTGACCTGGTTCCTGGGCCCCGGCTCGGCTGCGGTGCTGCTGACGCTCGTGGCCGCGGAAGACTTGTTCCTGGTGGACGCCGCGACGTTCGCCGTCTCGGCGTTCGCCTTCACCTGGCTCGGCCGCGCGGTGCCGCACGCTGCCCGGCTTCAGGAGCCCGTGGCCGGCTCGTCGGCGAAGCCGCCCGGGGTGAAGGCCCTGCCCTTGCTGCGGGCCCGGCCAGTGATCACGGGTGCACTCATGCTGAGCGCGGTCGGTGAGTTCTTCCAGACCGTGGTCTCCGTGGGGGTGCCGATCTGGCTGACCGAGCGTCTGCATGCCGGCCCCGCCGCCTACGCGTTGGTGCTGTCGGCGATGGGTATCGGCTCGGTGGCGGGGAACCTTCTGGCCGGCCATGTCGAGTGGGCCGGGCGGTTCCCGGGAGGGTTCTGTGCCGCGTGGGCGGTGCGCGGGCTGCTGCTGGCGGCGGTCGCGGCGAGCAGCAGTGTGACGGAGCTCGTCGTGCTGACGGCGGCCGGGAGCGTACTGGTGCCGGTGACCACGATCGGGGTCAACACCCAGATCGCGTCTTTGGACGGTCCGGAGCGGCTGCGGATGTTCAGCGTGTACTCGGTGAAACTGCACGTGGCGAGCATGGGCAGCATGCTGCTGCTGCCCGCGCTGCTGGAGCGGGCTCCGAAGGCGTCGTTCGCTGTGGGCGGCGCGGCGACGGTGGCCGCCGCGCTGCTGGCGTGGGGCGTGCTCGCGGCCGTGGGCCGGCGGGCGGTGCACCGCGAGTTGGAGCTGGCCCGCACCTGAGCGCGGGCTCAGCTGCGGGTGGGGCGTCGGGCCCGCAGGACCAGGGCCCGGTAGCCGCGACCGCGCGGGTCGTCCACGGCGACCGCGGCCTCCATCGTCAGGCCCGCCTCGGCGAGCAGGTGATGCCAAGTGTTGGCGCCGTAGGTGTAGTGGACGACCGGCAGGCGGGCGCCGGTGGGGAGGGTGAGGTTGTCCACCCGGCGGCCGGGCGTCTCGCCGTCGCGCGGTGCGTTGACGGTGAAGGCGAGGATGCCGCCGGGAACCAGGCGGTTGGCGATGACGGGCAGCAGCCGGGCCGGGTCGGAGTACCACAGGGCCCCGTAGATGGAGAAGCACACGTCCAGGCACGGCAGGCTGGCCAAGACCTCGGCGGCGTCACCGGCCTTCCAGAGCAGGGCGGGAAGGCGGCCAAAACGCGCGCGGGCCTGCTCCAAGCGAGCCTCGGCGACGTCCACACCGACGGCCAGCCGGGCGCCGTGGGCGGCTGCGCAGGCGGTGTGCTCGCCGGTCCCACAACCCAGTTCGGCGACCCGGCGGCCGGCCAGCTCGCCGAGGAAGCCAGCGCCGGGGCCGCGACCGGGCCAGGCGGTCCAGGCAATGTCCTGCGGCACCTCGCTCGCCTCCGGCGAGGTGCCGGTGGCGTGGGCGGCGATGTTGTTCCACGCGCGGGCGTTGACCTGGGCGTCGACCAGGGCGCCGCCGTCCGGCAGGTGGGGGTGCGTCACGTCCGTGCCTCCTTTCTCCATCAGAAGGCGGGGGCCGGGCGCAGCGTCCCGGCCCCCGCGTGATGCCGGTGTGTCACCGGCGGCCCATGGCCTTGACGCGGTCCATCCAGTCGGTCTTCATCTCGCTCAGCTCCGTGCGGAAGCGGTCGAGGTCGGTGCCGTAGGCCAGGACGCAGCCGCCCATCATGTCGGCAGATGCCTGGCAGCCGTGGACGAGCCGGCCGCCGAGGGCGGCGTGGGCGAGGACGGACTCACGGCGGCGGGTCTCGTTGAACCACCCGCCGTGATAGAGCTCATCGACCGCCTTGCCCTCCTCCTCGGTGAAGCCGAACACGACCGACGTGGCGACGGGGAAGAACCAGCACGGGCCGACGTTGGACAGGTGTCCGTCCTGCTCGACCCGGTTCAGCGCCATGATCGTGGTGGCCTCGCGCAGGGCCTTCAGCTCCCGCGCAGTGATGTCCAGGTTCCCGACGCCGATGTACTCGTCGCGGAACAGGTACGCGGCAACCTGATAGGCGGTCGCCAGGACCTTCGCGGGGTCGGTGGTGGGACGGCCGTGGGCCTGGACGAACTCCAGGGCCCGCTGCTCGATCGCCTGCCCGCTCGTCTCGGTGGCGTCCAGGAGCTCCGAGCGCACCAGATCCCAGTCGGCCAGGACCCAGGTCGGGTTCTCGAAGCGGAAGAAGTACCGGTCCGGGTCCACGGTGACGGTACGGCCGGTCACGGTGATCCCGTCGATGCGGTTCCACGTCTCGGTGAACGCCTCCGGCAGCTCGACGGAGAACGTCCGGGCTTCGGTGGTGCTTGCGGTCGTCATGACGCGCCTCCCACGATTTCCGGTGAAGGCACCCCGGGGCGTACCGGGGTGCCGCTGGTGGCCGGCCCGCCCACGAGGGTGCAGGCTCCGCAGGGCGGGCCGGCTGCTCCCAGGAGACCGCTGCCAGCCGGGCGCGGTGAAGGCGCTGGAGGATGCCGAGGATTGCCCTCGCATTGCCTGGCGTTGCCTCTCGTCTACGGGCCCTGTTCCCGGCCACACCGGCGAACCCGCACACTGGGGCGGCAGCTGGAGGTGGTGCGCTCATGGGCCCGGTGCTGGAACGTCACCCGCTGACGACTCTGCTTGCCCGGCACAACCTGACGAACACGGCCTACCTCACACGTGTCGCAGCCCGGCACCGCGCGCTGGGATTCGGCCAGATGGCCACCCGCCCGGAGAAAGTTTCCCGGTGGACCACCGGCACCGAACCCGACATCAAGGCCCAGCTCGCCATGGCCGACCTGCACGGCATCGACCCCGAGGAAGTCCACCGTCGCGGCTGGCCCGACTGGCTCCTGCTGGCGCTACACGATGACCGCACCGTTTGGGAGTCGCCCTGGACAGTCGCGGGTACCGTGGAAGCACTGGAGCAAGCGGGAGGGGTTCCTGTGGACCGACGCGGCTTCGTCATCGCCTCTTTGGGCACGCTCGCCGCCACCGGCGCCCACTGGGCCGCCACAACCCCCGCCGCCGTCGCCGCCACCAGGGGCCACCGTGTCGGCGAGGGCGCTGCGGCGCTCTTCGAGACGCGCCTGGACACCTTGCGGCATCTGGACGACGCGGTCGGCTCCACCCACGCCTATGAAGCCGCCATCGCCGAGCTACGGCTGATCACCAGCGTGCTCAAGACCAGCACCTATACCGACGCCACCGGCCGTCGCCTGTACGCGGCCGCAGCAGAGGCATGCCGCCTCGCAGGATGGTGCGCCTACGACAGCGGCCGCCTGGCCGACGCCGAAAAACGCTTCACCACGGCCCTGCGCGCCGCCGCCACGGGCGATAACCCCACCCTCGGCGCCAGCACGCTGGCCTTCTGGGCCAACCTCCGCTACAGCGCCGACGACCCCTATGGCGCACTCGGCCTCGTCGAGCGCGCCCTGGGCAGCAGGCACAAGGTCACCTCCGGCCGGGTGCTGGCCATGCTCTACGCCCGCGCCGCCCGCGCCCACTCCAAGGCCGGCGAACCGGCAGCCGCCTACCGCGCGGTCGACGCCGCCTTCGCCGCCTACGACCGTGCCGGACCTGCCGCGCACGACTTGCCGTCGATGTACTGGGTCACCCACGGCGAACTCCACGAAGTCGCCGCCTCCTGCGCGCTCTCCCTCGGCGAGCCAGACCGGGCGCTGGAACACTTCGACGCTGCCCTGCGTCATGAGGACCCGTACGACACCGGCACGGAGGCGCGTGGTGTCGGCATTTACCTCGCTCGGCAGGCCAAGGCCCACCTTGGCCTCGGAGACCTCGACGCCGCCGTCACCGTCGCCGAGCGCGCCATGGAGCAACTGGGCGGCGCCGACTCCGCCCGGGGAACCAGTACCCTCGCCGACCTCCGCGACCAGCTCGCCGCCCACCGGCCGGCGCGCGCCGTCGCCGACTTCCTCGACCTCACCGCCTAGCCCCCGTCCTGCCGAGACCTCCGCGAACGCGCCCGCACACGGCCCTGCGGCTTGAGGCGCCGCTTCCGCCCGGAGTACGGGTCCCTCCCCCGGGGCGGTCGGCGCAACAGGCGGGAACCCTCACCAGTTCCCGCCCGGCGCAGGCCACCCCGCCGCAATACTGCGGCCATGACGCCCGCACCGTTCTCCCGCATCAAAATCCGCACCGGCGCCCTCATCTTCTGCGGCACCGACGTCGCCCTCATCCGCCGCGACCGCCCCACCTCCGTGCACTACACCCTGCCCGGCGGCAACGCCGAGCCCGGCGAAGACCTGATCGCCGCACTCCGCCGCGAGCTCGCCGAGGAACTCGCGCTCGATCTGGCCCGGGCGAGCGATCCGGAACTCCTGTGGGTCGTCGACCAGCGTGTATCACGTCCCGGGGCCACCCCGCCGCCGCGCAAGCTGCATCTCCTCTACCGGCTCCGTATCACCGAGGAGACCCGCGCGGTCCTGGCCACGGAGGAGCGCGATGAGCTGGAGGACGGCAGCCACGAGGTCGGGATCATCGAGTGGGTGGACTACCGCAAGACTGCCGAGCTGCCGATCTTTCCCCCGATCGGCCCTGCGCTCGCGGCACTGCCAGCTCCGGATGCCGTCGTAAAGGACGCGAGCCTTCCAGCAGTCACGGACGAGACCTACACCTGGGTATGAACCGCCGAGGCGCGCCGCGTCCGCGCCCTCGACGGCCCGCTCCACACGGACGACCACGGCGTCCTGCGAACGAGCGCTGGCTGGCTCCTCGAGCATGCCGGCCACGGCCCCGACAGCCGTCTCGCCCCGGGCGTGTATTGCTCGGCCCGCCGGACTCGCACCGTGACCGCCCGCGAGGGCGCCACAGCGCGAGCCTTCCGCGCGGCGCTCGATGGCCTGGCGCACCGGGGCGCAGTGGCGACGGGAATCAGCCTGGTCCCGGAGCCCTTCGTGGTCGGGTCCGGGCTCAGGTCGTCTTGCGGCGGTACTTCCGCCGCCTCTTCAGCTCTTCCAGAACGGTGTCGCCGCGCCAGCGGCTGACGCCGTCTTCGTCGGAGTCGGGGGCGGGCCACCGGTTGGCCGAGAGGTAGGCGCGGATCGTCGAGGCCTTCACGCCGACTCCGGCGTCTTCGAGTTGCTGGGCGGTGTAGAGGCGGGCGGGCTCCAGGTCGGGCAGGTCGCGGTAAATGTTGGTCCTGATCCACTCCTCGACCTCCGCCTCGTCGTACTCCTTGAAGTGGCCGCGCGTGTTGACCTCCTTGGGCCAGCTGGGATCGGTCCGCCAGTGCTTCACTGTGCGCTCGGGGCGGTTATGGCGCCTGGCGATCTCGGGGATGATCACGGTGGGGCGGTTTACCATGGTGGCGTCCGCCTCCTTTCGAGGGGTGTGAATGGTGAGACCGGCGGGGTTTCGCGACAGCCTTCAGGCTGAGAGCTTCGGCTCGGCCCCGCCGGTCTTCATTTTCTGATCTTGGGTGGGGCGGCCCCCGGCTGGATGCCGGGGGCCGCCGATCGGGTCATTCCTGGTTGTCGGCGAGCCAGTCGATCGCCTCGGTCAGGCTCTCGCGCGAGCTCACGATGCACATCGCGAAGCAGTCGAGCTTGTACTCCTTGGGGTCGGCCATGAACGTGGCGAACATGTGCGTACCCGCGAGCCACTGCGTGCAGCTCGTGAACAGGGAGGCGACCACCCGCTCGGGAATCATGGGCAGCTCGTCGCTGATCTGCGCGGTGTGGGCGACGCTGTCGACCAGGTCCGAGAGGGCGATCCCGTCCTCGATGGACGGGAGGGTGATGGGGAGCGGCAGCAGGGAGCAGGCCACCGAGATGTAGTGGTAGCCGTTCGCCAGCTGGGCGAGGAGCTGCTCCTCGGTGATGTCCTTCCAATCGGCCATTGTCGGCCCCTTCCTTGGGTGTGAATGGTGGGTCGGGGCTTCGCGGGCCCCTCCCCGGTACGAGTACAAGTTTACAGCAGACGCGTACAGATTTACAACACCTCGGGCTTCTTCTTCGGGAAGGCCGACGGCCCCCGGCTGGATGCCGGGGGCCGTCGGGTGGGAGCTACTTATCGTTCAGCAGGTGGTCGACGTCCCGGGCGTAGTCCTCGGCGGTCAGGAGGATCGCTCGGATGGCCTCAACGCGGTACCGCTTGGGGTTGCCCGTCTGGAGGATCAGCATGTCGGCGGCGCCGAGCCAGTACAGGAACGCGCACTTCAGGTTGTCGCACACCGCGCTGGAAGCCGGGATCTCGTAGCAGATCTCCGAGGCGTGGGCTACCGCGTCCGTCCGGGCCTGCCAGCTCCCGGGGCCGGTCGCCTCCGGCAGGGTGATCGGGAGGATGGGGAGGCTGGCGCAGACCCGGATCAGGAGCTGGTAGCACTCCTCCAGCGCCATCAGGACGTGGCGGGTGCCGGGGTCGAGTTCTTCGGCCATGTGGTTCTCCTTCGAGCGTGAATGGTGGGTTCGGGGTTCGCGGCCCCGCTTACGAATACAAGTTTACAGCAGACGAGTACAGATTTACAACACCTCTGGTCGGGAAGAGTCCCCACCCTCCACAGCAGGGCAGGGACTCGAACACCCCAGACGGCTACGCCTTTCGGAACCCGTACAGGCGATCGTTCTCATCGACCAACGCTGTCAGCCGCATCCCCGGCAACGCCCGCGCCTCGACACCGACATCGCGCGCCACATCCGCCGCCGGGTACCGCTGCACCCCCTCGGCATCCGGCGCGTCCGCCGTGATGTCGACCTGGTCCCCGATGCCCAGCAGCACCTTCACCCGCACGCGGTTCGCCGCGCTGCCCTGGTGGCTCGTCTCATCCATACGGCCCATCCTCTCGCTCGAATCGTGTTGGTCATGGTGTCCTTCGGCAGGCGCGCGCCGCGCGCCGCTGCCGGGGGCGTTCACCTGCCGCGCCCGGGTGGCGCGGAGCACGCCTTGGCGTGTGCGGTGGCGTCCCGCTGTGCCGCCGCCTCGGCCTTCTTTTCCGGTCGTCGCCCGGCGGGCATGGTGGCGCCCTGGCGGCAGCCGCCGCATTCCCAGCCGTAGAAGACGTGGAGGCCCTCGTTGATCTCGCTGGAGCTGAGGCCCATGCGGTCCTCGGTGCGCTGGATCAAGATGGGCGCGCCGGCCGTGTTGTTGATGTGATCCAGGATCTTGACGTACATGGCTGCCCCCGGCGGAATTCATACGGCGTGGGTGTGGTGTGTCGGGTCGCGGATGATCACTAGGGCGCCGTCGGCGTGCGTCTCGACCACGGGCGTAGCTGTAGCCGGGGCTGTAGCTGTCGGCTGACCTGCGGGAACTACAGCTACGTCGGCGTCCTCGGGCGGGGCCGGGGAGGGGGCCGGGAGGTCTTTCACGCGTACCCCTGTAGAGACCCCACGGCCCGGCTGCCGGACGGAGCTCGACACGGGCACCCCCAACTGCTGGCACAAGGCCCGGACGGTGGAGGTGGCTTTGGGGTCGCGGGTGATGCGCTCGGCGAGGGTCGACAGGTGCGCGCCAGCTCCCCCTCCGGCGAGGTCGCGGACGAGGGTGGAGAAGGCGTCGAGGGAGAGGGCCGGGGCGGGCTCCGCAGCGGCCGCCTCGTCGTCGCCCCCGAGGCTGGGCGAAGAGGAGGGGACCGCGGGCGTGATTCGCCATGCTGCGGCGCTCCATGCCGGGACGGCGATCCACAGCAGCCACGGCGCGGTGCGCACCAGGCTCCAGACCCCCCAGGCGGCGCCGAGCAGGCCCGCGCCGCGAACGGCCGGGCCGAGGGCGGCGGCGATGCCGGTCAGGTCGTGGCGGTAGCCCTTCCGGCACCAGGCGCACGCCCCGCCGGCCAACTGGCTGGCGAGAACGACCGAGCCGTCCACCACTCGCCGTGCCGGGACAGCCACCGCTGCGCCCAGGCGGCACCAAACGGCCCAGGGGTTCACAGGAGTCCCCCGCCTTCCAGGACCGTCCGCAGGGAGAGGCCGAGGGAGTTGACGGCGTCGGGCAGCCAGAAGAGCGCGCCCGCGACACCGGCGGTCATTGTCAGCGTCGACCCGCATACCGCCCCGCCGACCATGCGGCGCCGGTCCAGCTTCCCGGCGGCCTTCCAGGCCAGGCCTGCGGCGACGGTGGCGAGGAAGACGATCACGGCGCCTTCGGGGGTAAGGGGCCCGAGTGAGCCATGTGTGAGGGCGCCGCTGGGCGCCGAGCCGGTTGCCCCATGCACGGCTTGGCGGCCGGCGTGGTTGACGCCGGCGGCAGAGCATCCGGCGAGCCAGCCGAGGACGCCCCCCGTGCACATGGTGGAGACCGAACCGAGGAGGAAGTAGCCACCGAAGGGCAGCAAGTCCTTGGGGGCGCGGCCGCCCTTCCACCAGGGGCGCAGATTGAGGTAGACGACGCCGAGGCTGACGGTGGCCCCGGCGAGGGAGAGAGTGGTGTCGGTCATCATCGGTGGTGGACTCCGGTGAGCGCGGTGACAGGGTCGAAGAGGTCGATGGCGCCCATGACGCCGACGAAGGTGATGACGAGACCGGTCCGGGCGACGAGCTGCCGCAGGACGCCGGCAGCGCGCCGCTCGGCGCCGATGGCGACGGCGAAAGCCCCCAGGCCCAGGGCATAGGCGACGGGGACGGCGAAGTCGCGGGATTCGTGGACGACGTAGGCCCACGTGGTGGCGGCGCTGTAGCCGGTCCACGGCATGGGCACGAGCGCGAGGAAGCCGCCGACGAAGGTCTGGACGGGGCGCAGGTGCGGCCACAGCCAGCCCCACCACCAGCCGCCGCGCCGCGCGGGCTCCGGCTCCGGGCCGGGGTGGACGAGGTCGACGACGACGCGGACCTCGATCGGGCCGGGCGGCGAAGGGGCGTCCCAGGGCGGGGCACCGCCGGGCGGCGGGGAGGCAGGCGGGGGCGGTGGTGGGGGAGCCGCGGTGCGCCAGGGTGGTAGGTCCGTCGAGCCGGGGCGCGCGGGCGGCATCGGTGGGGCCGTGGGCGGGAGCGGCTGGCCGGCGGGGATGATCCGGGTTGGGGTGATGGGCTCGGGCATGGTCACCACCGGTCCCAGGCGATCAGGGCCAGCAGCAGCGCCCCGACGAACGTGAACCTCCCGAGGCGGCGGAGCCGGAGGTTGTGGGGGGTGAGGGCGCGGACGAGGAGGGGGTAGAGCAGGCCGGCCAGGACGAGCAGGGCGATCACGAGACCTCGCAAGGGCAGGAGGACGGCGAGGGAGGCGAGGGACAGGGCCGAGAGGGCGGTGAAGACGGGCGCTCCCGGGGCACGGCGGCCGAGGTGCGCGAGGGCCAGGGCGCGGCCGGCGAGCGCGGCCTGTACGGCCCACAGAAGCGTGACGGTGGTCATGCGTAGCCGCCTCCGCCCTTGCCGACGCCGTCGTCCTCGGTATCGATGGCGAGCTGCTCACCGGGCATGCTCGGCTGGGGCTCGGCGCGGTTGTCGAGCGCGCGGTCGAAGGCGCGCCGGACGGAGTCCCACTGACGCTTTGTGTTCTCCAGCCCGAGGGTGTTCATGATCAGCGGCACGGCTTGTGT
This sequence comes from Streptomyces sp. NPDC049577, assembly GCF_040675635.1. Taxonomy (NCBI): domain Bacteria; kingdom Bacillati; phylum Actinomycetota; class Actinomycetes; order Kitasatosporales; family Streptomycetaceae; genus Streptomyces; species Streptomyces sp. NPDC049577. Next base: position 7,078 of record NZ_JBFAPH010000114.1, on the reverse strand, counting down.
CTTGTCGATGAAGCCGAGACTGACGAGGCGCCGGGCGGCCTCGGCCGCTGTGTCCGGCGGGCCTGTCCGGTTGTCCGCGCTGGGCAGTGGCGCGCGAGGCCGCGGTGTGGGCATCGCGTCCAGACCTGTCCGGGGTGTATCCGGCCTGTCGACGGTGGTGGTGTGCAGCTGGTGGCCGAGGACGAGCGCGACCTGGACCGCCGAGACGTGAACGCCGTACAGGGCGAGTTCCGCGGCGAGCTCGGCGGGCGCGGCGTCCGGCCGGGCGGAGTGCGCGAGCCGGATGGCCTTGTCGGGGGCGAGGTCGGCGAAGTGCTCGCGAAGGGCATCGGAGGCGGTCCGGGGCTTCACCGGTCGCCCCACGTTCGGGGCATGGGCTGCTGCCGTACCGGTGACGTGGGTGAGGACTTCATCCTTCGTGCGCTTCCACGACTCCTCGGGTGCCAGCGTCCAGCTCCAGAAACCGAGTCGGGGCAGTACCGCCGGGGTGTCGCCCTGCTGCGCGCGGAGCCGGGCCCGGGTCGCGGACCAGGACAGGCCGGCGAGGACGAGCAGGGCGACGGTGGGAGCGGCGAACAGGAGGAAAGCGCCGGTTCCGCCGTGGATGTGCAGGGCGTGAAGGCGGTTGAGGTAGATGGAGATCGCAGCGAGGCCGAGGGTGGCGCAGTGCGGGCCGAGGGCCGAACGTCGCTCGCGGGTGGCTTCGGCGGCGAGGCTGAGGCAGGCCACGGCGGCGCCGTCGAAGGGGATGCTCGTGCCGGCGGCGAGGACGGCGGGGACGCCGTAGATGTCGTGCGCGACGACGTAGAGGGACCAGGCGGTCACGCCGGCGGCGGTGAGGCCGATCGCTCCGAAGGTGCCGGCTCGCCAGACAGTGCGGTTCACGTGCTTCTCCTGGGCGGAGGGAGGGGCCGGGCCCGCGAGAGGGGAAGAGGGGGCGGGCCCGGCCGGTCCGGGGTTATCGGGCGATGAAGTCGGTGTTGACCGCGGCGAGGGCCGCGAGGTGCGCGGCGGACGAGATCCGGTAAAAGGTCCGCATCACGGCCTGCCGCGGTGTTTGGGGCAGACGTAGCCGGGCCACTTGCAAGCGGTACACGCCAGCTGGGTGGCGCAGGCACGGCAGTCGGAGGCGCGCTCGTCGTGGCGGTCGCACAGGCGGTCGACGAAGGCTCCCCGGACGTCGTGGTAGGTGGTGCGGAGCGCATGGTCGGCGAGCTCGGCGGGGTCGTAGCGGCCGCAGTCGTCGGGGAAGCGGGCGAGGACCTTGCGGTCGGCGGTGAAGACGGCCCAGATCATCGCTGACCTCCCTGCTTCGAGCGGTCGAGCTGCTGCCGCTTCGTGGCGACCGCGCGGGCTCCGGCGCCGTCCTCGTACTCCTGGTGGCAGACGTCGATGGTGGCGGGCTCGTCGACGATCGGGTGTGGCTTGGCGGGGTCGGGGGGCTCGCTGGTCTGGGGATGGGTACGCTCCATGGCGGACCTGCCTCTTCGTGATGGTTGTGGGTGGGTCTGGCCCCGGCCATGTGGCGTTCGCAGCGCCGGCCGGGGCCGTCTTGTTGTTGCCGATCCAAGGTAGCGACTTCATAGCCATATGGCTAGGAAGTCAGGAAGAATGGTGCCCGTGGCCGACCAAGAAGGAGGGCCCGAGATGTTGTCGTTCCGCGAGTTGGCCCGACGGCTTGTCGCCGAAGGTGTCGTTGACCAGATCAGTCATCAGCGCGTGTCGCAGCTGCATCGAGACGACCCGGACTTCCCGCCGGTAGTGCAGGTGGGGCGGTCGAAGGCGGTGGACTGGCGGCGTGCTGTTCCGTACTTCCGTACGCGAGTCAAGCGTCAGGGTCAGCGAACAGACCTCCGAAAGAAGGCTGCCTCTGCGGAGGGTGGTGCTGGGGCGGACTCTCCCTGACGCGCCTTGACCGCACCGCCTGATGGGGCGACGGAGGCCGTGCTGATCGAGATGCGCGGCCCGGCCGCTGTGGTGGCGCGGGTGCGGGGCTGGATCCCCCCGCGCGTCGGTACGGGTGATCATCTCCGCCCCGCCCACCAGGGTGGTCGGCCTGTAGTCGTCAGCTTTGGCCAGAGGGCTTGCCAGCGCCCGCACGCCTACCTGCTTCCTCAGTGTGGGCGAGTGTGAGGTCTACTCCGGCTCACCGAGATGGCAGCCGCTGCCCGGCGTCGCTGGGGCAGTCGAGGGGGCGTTGGGGTGTAGGGGTGTGATGGGTTCTGGTGACGCCTGAGCGCTTCGGCGTGGCGTCACTCGGCCTTCTAATGGCTCGTTCACAGCTGACGCCACGCACCGTTAAGGCCTTTGTTCATCCAGCCAACGTTCAACAAAGATGATCAAGAGGTATGTCGCCTTTTGCGGCAAAAGGCGACACTGTACAACGGGGGCGTTCTGGTCAATCCTGACAAGATGGGCCGGTAAGTGTTTCGGTCAGCATCACGAATATGTCTTTACCTGTGAAGTGCTGCCCAGCGATGATCTCCTTCGGAAGCCCCTTGGGGGGGTACAACCAAAGGGAGAGTGCCAGCTTCATGAAGGCGTTTGGTAGATCGATCGCTCTCGTCGCCACGGTTGCAGCCGTGTCTGCCGGAGTTCTGATTTCACCGGCCAGCGCGGCAGCCCCGGAGCCGCCCAAGTTCCTTGGGCACCCGAAGGAATGGGGGGAAGTAACCTTCACTGTCGACCCCTCCGGGCGGCCCACGGTGGCCCCGGAGGAAGAGAACGTTGGAGGTGGGACGTGGTCATACGGCACCGGCACGGTGGGCACCTGGAAGTCGTGCTACTCAAATTACGTGCATCCGTCGAAGCGTCATTCTTCGACGGCGAGCATGGGTAGCGATGTGGATAAGAACTATGCGGATGCCGGTGACTGGTCAACGTCCGAGGTCAAAGCTGGCTTTGGATACACCTGCCACGCCTACTGGGCCGTGTACTAAGAGCTCATAGGCTCTCACGTCTGGAGTCCCCGGCCGGCTGTGGCTTCCAGCAACTGGGCCGGGGCCTCGTCGGGTTGATGATTCGGGTCCGGCTGCCTGAGAGGTTGGATCTGAGCGCGGACGCTGGTCGGCACCCCCGCCACGGACTCGAGAGCGTCCCAGTGGAACGATTCCAATCCCACGCCGTAGTCGGCCGCCCCCTAAGAGCCCTTAATGCGCACCTCATGCATTAAATGCACTCGCCTTTGAGTCGCGGATCTGCTATAAATTCTGGTTGAAGCCGTCGTGTACGCGCTTGCGATGACTATCGACTCTCTTGCCTGGTCATTGAATAGGAAATACTGAATATCGTGCTCTCTTCGCGATCCCGTGTTTTGGCGCCTGTGGCTGCGTTGGTGTTCGGTGCGATAGTTGGGATGCTTGGCCCCCTTCTCCTTTCTGTTGACGGCCCGGTAGCCCACGTGGGAAATCTCGTCCTGGCGGCTGGATGGGCCTGGGCGGCAATGGCGTTCTTCGTGGGCCTAGGGCGAAAATCTAGGATCGAGTCCGCCATTTTGGCTCCCGCAAGCCTGGTCGCTGGCGTGATCGCATATTATGTGGTGGAAGCAGTTCAGGGAAAGTTCCGGATGTCAGACTTGAGGTTCCCTGGTGGGGTGACCAAGTTTGACTGGAATGGTTTCATCTCGATGATGGGGGTCTGGTCTTTAGCTGCCTGCGTTTTCGGCCCTCTTTTGGGTTTGGCTGGGAACCTTGCTCGGAATCGTGGACTTCGCGGCCTGCCGTATCGACTGGTGATTCCGCTGGTGGCTATCGTCGATACGTCGATCCGACTTCATTCCGATGCCCCGCTGGAAGGAGCGACCTCCACGGCGACTTGGAGCGTCATACGTCTCCTGGCGGTTGCTGCCATCATCGTCCTGGTGGGGCACGCGACGATCACTGGCTGGTTCCGGTCTTCCACAAGGCAGTCGCGAGGGTAGCCAGCAGCACCGCCCCTGGAAGTGCTTCCCGCACTGACGTGGGGGGAGGGGCCCCGGTGTTCGCCGGGGCCTTTCCGCTGTTGTGCAGTGGTTACCTGCGCAGGATGTTGACGCGGTCGGCGCCCAGGATGGGGTCGTCGTCGCAGCCGGCCGGGTGTGCCGACCGCCCCGACGTGGCGCGCGGGTGCGGGGCTGGATCCAGGCGCGCGCCGGCCAGGAAGGCGCCGGGGTGGAGTGGAGCGTCGAGGACGAGCCAGCGGCGCCGGGATGGTCGTGGTGTGAGGTGGCCGTTTCGGTGCCGTCTGAGTGATCGGTCGACAACCTTTGGCATCGATCGGGGGCCAGGGCCTGCTGATTGTGGGGCGGGCGGCTACCAGCGCATGCCAATGGCGTCGAGCATCTCGATGCGCTGCTGGGTGATGCCGCCGGGTTTGATGCCGCTGCGGAGCTGGCGCTGGTGCAGGATCCATGATCCCAGGCGCAGGCCGTCGGCGGTGACGTGTGCGTGGGGGACCTTGGGGTGGTGGTGCTCGATGTGGAACGCCACGGCGGCGGCATACATGCGTTGCCAGCGGGCCTCCCGAGACGATCCGCGATCTGGCGGCCCATCGCCACTGACCAGCGGCGTCCGAGGTGGACCCCCACTCCTGGGGGTCCCGGAGTGGAGCCGGGGAAACGACGGGGGTGAGCCCGGCGCCGGGGCGGCGCCCTCCGCCCGGCCGACGTGCGGGCGGCGCGCCGCGGTCGCAGGATGGACGAGGGGTGTGCGGACGGGCAGTCCGCGGGGGGCCGCCGGTCCGCGATCCGTCGTCGTCCCGCGGAACGAGGTGATTCCCATGGCCGGCAGCCGCCTGGAGCTCGAGCGCCCTTGGCTGGGCGACATCCTGTGCAGGCAGACGCAGGCGCGCCAATGGCTCTTCCGTAAATGGAACAGAGGGGACTTCGACGACGTCATCACGGGTCAGGTCGAGGCGTACATGAAGACGCACCAGGTCCCCAACCTGTCGATCGCCATCACCAAGGGGGACCGGCTGGTCTTCGAGCAGGGATACCCTCCGCCGTTCGGCAGCGACGTCCGCTTCCGCGTGGCCAGCATCTCCAAGACCCTCACAGCCACCGCGATCATGACGCTCGTGGAAGCCGGTTCGCTGGACCTGAACAGGGCGGTGTTCGGTGACGGGGCGGTCCTGGGCACGACGTACGGCACGAAGCCGTACTCCGCGCGGGTGCGGGCCATCACCGTGCGCCATCTGCTCCACCACATCGGCGGGGGGTGGGGGTACCCGTACCCCGGCGGGGTCGACGTGGACCCCATGTTCGACGGCTCGACATCGGGGATGGCGCACCCCCAGCTGATCACCCATGTGCTGGACACCATTCCGCTGCGTGTCGATCCCGGGACGCGTTACTGGTACTCCAATTTCGGCTACTGCCTGCTGGGGAGGGTCATCGAGGCGGTCAGCGGCCGGCCGTACGATCAGTACGTCAAGGAGGCCGTCCTCCAGCCGTGCGGCATCACCAGGATGGAGATCGGCGGCAACACCCTGGCCGACCGGAAGCCGAACGAGGCGGTCTACTACCGGCATTCCGGCCTGAGTCCGACCTGGGAGAACGATCCCTACGCCCTCGAGGTCCGCCGGATGGACGCGCACGGCGGCTGGCTCGCCTGCCCGACCGACCTGCTCAGGTTCATGATCAGGGTCGATCGCCAAGACGAGGTGGCGGACCTCCTGACCAGGGGCAGCGTAAACGCGATGTTCACCGGCTCGGATCCTCAGCCGGAGTACGGCCTGGGCTGGATGCTCACCCATGTGCGTGCGCCGGTGATCATGGGTGGCGGGCCGGTGAGTCTCCTCACGTCCGTCGCGCACAACGCGACGATGGCGGGCACCCTCGGGGTCATGGAATCGCAGATCCTCGGCGACGCGGCCTGCGCGATCCTCATCAACACCCGGCCCGCGACGGATTTCGACGCCGCCGGACTGCAAGGGCTCGTCCACGGGATCCTGGGGAAGGTCGCCAAGTGGCCCGACTACGACCTGTTCTTCTGCGGCTACCCGTGACCCGCCGGCCCTTGAGCCGAGCTCACACCCCGAGCGGCGCCGCGTACCGGATGGTGCCCGCCGGCAGGGGCCGGTCCCTGTCGAGCCCCAGCCATCTTCGCCTCGTCCGGCACCTCGAACGGGGCCCGGATCCCATGCGTGCAGGCCCGGACGAAGCCGAACTTCGGGTAGTGCTCGGGGTGTCCGAGTACCGCGACGGCGTGTTCGCCGCGCGCCCGCGCCGCCTCCAGGACGGCCCGGACAGCCGCGGTCCCGGCGCCCGTCCGCTGGTACGCGGGCGGGACGGCGACCGGGGCCAGACAAAGCGCCGGTTCCTCGCCGATGTGGCAACGGGTCAGCAGCGCGTGGCCGGCGAGGGGCGCCGCCCGGGGCCAGGGCGACCATGGACAGGCTGGGGAGCCACGCGGGGTCGGCCCGCAGCGCGTCGACGAGGTCCGCCTCCAGGGGCGTCTCGGACGCGGCGAGCTCGACCGCGCGCACCGCGGGGACGTCGACGTCGGTCTCGGGGCGGGTGGGAGCATCCAGCCGCCCGGGGAGGTGATGTGCCTCGTCGAAGACGAGCAGATCCAGCGGGCCGGTACTGCGCAGCGCCTCGTCCAGGCGCAACGCCGACCGGTAGGTGTTCAACACCAGCCGCAGGCCGCCGGTGCGCTCGTGCAGCCACGCGGCGATCTCCTCGGGCCGGGTCGTGACCGGCACCCCCAGATCCTGGGCGTGTACCGGGGCGTCGGCGACGGTCTCGTCGCTGCATACCGCCAGGGCCTCCAGCCTCGGCCCGTAGTGGCGGCGCCAGGTCTCCAAGGTCTGTGCCACCAGCGCGAGCGAGGGGACTAAGACGGCGACCGTGCCGTCCTGGCCGAGCAGCCGCTCGGCGCTCGCCACGGCGATCAGGGTCTTGCCCGAACCGCAGGCCATGCGGACCTGCCCGGCCCCGCCCTCCCGTAATGCCTCGACCACGCTCGCCGTGATCTGCCTCTGATACGGCCGCAGCTCCACGCCGTTCCTCCCCACCCCACTTGCCCGACGGTACTTTCAGGTCTTGCCCAGTTCCCCGGCCCGCTGGAGAGCGCGATCGGCGTAGTGCGAGGCGCTGCGG